>DASXJB010000198.1:0-2302 GCA_036497645.1 Xanthobacteraceae bacterium | reverse complement strand
AGGGGGGGCGGTCGAAGAAAGTGCCAAGGGCCAGGGGCCGATCGCCGCCGTGGTGCCGGTCATGCTTCTCACCATGGCCTTTTTTATCATGGTGAAGTTGCAAAGCGTGCAAAAAATGATCCTGGTGGCAAGCGTGGCGCCGCTTGGGCTCATCGGCGTTGTGGCGGCCCTGTTTCTTTCGGGCAAGCCGATGGGCTTTGTGGCCATTCTCGGCATTCTGATGCTCATCGGCATCATCATCCGCAACTCGATCATTCTCATGGTCCAAATCGAAGATCTGCGGGCGGAAGGCAAGGACCCTTGGACGGCGGTGGCGGAAGCGACCCGACACCGCATGCGGCCGATTCTCTTGACCGCGGCGGCCGCAAGCCTTGGCATGGTCCCGATCGCACCGCAAATCTTTTGGGGTCCCATGGCTTATGCCATGATCGGCTGCTGATTCCGATCGAAGCCGCCCACCAAAACGAGATGATCGCGCCCACTAAAACGGAATGATGCCGCCCGTCATAACGAGATGATGTCGCCCACCGTAACGGAATGATCCCGCCCGGGGGTCGTCCAGGGTGACGAGCTCTTCGCTGGCCTGTTTAGGGTCGCGCCTTTGGCAATCCAAAGGAGCGGCCGATGCCAGCGGAGAGAGTTGCGATGCGCCAGGCGCGCGAGATTATTCGTCTGAAATTTTCAGCTTGTGTTCCGACCCGCGAAGTCGCGCGGCGGCTCGGCGTCGCGCCCTCGACCGTGCGGGAGACCTTAAAGCGTTTCGAAAGCTCTGGTCTTGGCTCGCCTCTGCCGGACGGCATGACCGACGGCGAGTTGGCGGCGGCGCTCTATGCCAATCGAAGGAGCAAACGAGGCCACCGCCGTCACGCCGAGCCGGATTGGCCGGCGGTTCATCGGGAGCTGAAGCGCAAGCACGTCACCCTTTTGATCGTCTGGGACGAATATATCGCCGGGAACCCGGGCGGTTACAGCTATTCGCGGTTCTGCGAACTTTACCGCGCCTTCGAATCGAAGCTGTCGCCGACGATGCGGCAGACGCATGCGGCCGGCGAACGGCTGTTCGTCGATTATGCGGGCGACGGCGTGCCGGTCGTCATCGACCGGCTGACCGGCGAAATCCGCAAGGCGCAAATCTTCGTCGCCGTGCTCGGCGCGTCGAGCTTTACTTTTGCGTGGGCGGGCTGGACGCAGACGCTTCCAGATTGGATCGACGCCCACGTGCGCGCCTTCGCGGCGATCGGCGGCGTTCCCCATCTTCTGGTGCCGGACAATACCAAGACCGCCGTCATCAAGGCCTGTCTCTACGATCCGCTATCGGACCTATGCCGAAATGGCCGCGCATTATGATGCCGCCATTCTACCGGCGCGGCCGAGGCGTCCGAGGGACAAGGCGAAGGTCGAGCAAGCCGTGCTCATAGTCGAGAGATGGCTCCTTGGGCGGCTGCGCAACCGGACATTTTATAGTCTCGCCGAGGTCAACGCGGCGATCTGCGAGTTCCTGAGGCTTCTCAACGAAGAGCGTCCGATCCGGCGGCTCGGCGCAACCCGCCGGCGATTGCTCGAAGAGATCGATCGTCCGGCGCTAAAGCCTCTGCCGATCGAGGATTACGCCTTCTGCGAATGGCGCACGTGCCGCGTCGGCATCGATTATCACGTCGAGGCCGACGCCCATTATTACAGCGTCCCGCATCGCTTCGCGCGCGCCGAAGTCGACGTGCGGCTGACCGCCAAGACCGTCGAGATTTTCCTCAAGGGCGAACGAATCGCCGCGCATATGCGCGCCAGCGGCAATCACAAGCACACGACCATCCCGGAGCATATGCCCTCCAGCCATCGCCGCTACAAGGACTGGACGATCGACCGCATCCGCGCCGACGCGCGCCTGATCGGGGCGGCGACGGCGGCGCTCTGCGAACTGATTTTCGAACAGCGCCCACATCCGGAACAGGGCTTCCGGGCGTGCCTCGGCATTGTCCGCCTCGCCAGACCCTATGGCGCGGAACGCGTCGAAGCCGCGGCGGAGCGCGCCATCGAGATCGGCGCGCGCACCTATGGCTCGGTCAAATCCATCCTCGACAACAAGCTCGACCGTCGTCCCGCGCAAGAGCGCGCCGCGGACGGAACGCCGATCCTGCATCCCAACATCCGTGGCCCGCGCTATTACAATTAGGAGAGCGCTCTTGCTCAAACATCCGACTCTCGACCAGATCCACGCCTTGGGCCTTTACGGCATGGCCAAGGCCTTCGTCGAAATCGCCGCCGCCAATGAAGCGGATGGTCTTGGCCATCACGAATGGCTCGG
>DASXJB010000197.1:0-3231 GCA_036497645.1 Xanthobacteraceae bacterium | reverse complement strand
GCTTATCAGGCAAGACGGCACTCCGGCACACCCCTATGCGGACGCCAGTCAATGTCCGCTCAGCACTGATCTATGATCTAGTGTTTTGGCCGAACAGTCGCTCGATCCCGAGCATGCCTCCCAGCATATCGGTCTGCTTTGTTGGGAAATCAGTTCGCGACCAGAATTGCGGCTGCTGCGCTCAGCATCACGCCGGCAGTGGCCGCCGATTTGGGCAGATTTCCCCCACCAGCACGATTCTATCCGCCGCCAGCCCCAGTGTTGCGGGTCTATAGCTGGACCGGATGCTACTTGGGCGGTCAGCTCGGCGGTGCCTGGGCTGACAATAAGAGCACCGGACAATTCGCGGGATTTTTCTTTAACGAGAACGACAGCGCAGCGGCCGTGGTCGCGGGGGGCCAAGTTGGCTGTGACCTACAGTTTGCGCCCAATTGGGTCATTGGCGCTCAGATCGACGGAGCTTGGACCAACCTGGTCGGCAGCGAAGCCCTCGCGGGGTCCGCAGCTGTCGCTGTACCACCCGGCAACTTGGCCTTACAGGGAAACCTGAATTTCAAAACCAATGTCATTGCAACTGCGACCGGCCGAATCGGCTACGCCGCCAATTTCGATTCCATCGCAGGATTGTTTTACCTGAAAGGTGGTGCCGCTTTCGTGAATAACGACACCTCCACTTTCGGTGCTCTAGCTACTTTCACACCAACATGCGGTACACCCCCATGCGGCTCATCGAGCGGCGCCGTCAATTTCAACGCTCCCTCCGGAAACCGTTGGGGTTGGACAGTTGGCGTGGGCACGGAGTGGGCGGTCATCGACAATTGGTCAATCTTCGGCGAGTGGGATTATCTGAATTTCGGCACTCAGACGCTGACATTTACTGATGCCACCCTGGGATCGAGCTAAGTCAGTATCAAACGCCAAATCAACGAATTAAAGCTTGGCATCAATTATCGGTTTGGTAATTCGCTTCCGCAGCAGTACCCCTAAGTTCTACGCGCCATGCGAATCTGATTTTGTTCAATCGCGCCTTTCCGTTCGACTGATATTATCATCCTTATTTCCGGCTGCTGGAAGCCAGATTCCAGAGTCGATACTTTCGGCCTTTCGCGAATGAGGCGTGCGGAATCAGGTCACTTTCTAAAAAGAACCGGCTTACGGCGCGCACCGGGCGCGGTCCGGCCGGCATGGCAATCGGCCGGGGTCTCACTTACATTCGGGTCGAAAGGATACCGTCCATGCCAGAAGCCACGTCGGAAGATCAAGCGGACGAGCGGCCCTGTCTGCATTGCATGATGGTCGAGCTGATCGACGATTTTTTTGCTGAATATCCGGCGGCTGGCGGCGAACCGGATACCGTCGACACCGATGAAGTGCTCACCGCGGTCGCCAAGACGGTCGCCGAACTGACCAGCACGCAGAACGCCACGATCCGGCAGCAAATGATCGAACAATTGATGCGAGACATTATGGAATATGACGCCGAATTCCGCCAAGAAGACGCCGCCGGCTCGGCCGCGCGGCATTAGAAAAAATCAATCCGGCCGCGGCGCGGCGCGCTCGACGATCGCGCGACAATCGATGCCGGGTGGCAGCAGACCGAGCGTGCCGCCAGGCTCTTCGCCGAGACGCGATAAACAAAACGCGTCGGCGACCGGCGCCGGGGCATGGCAGAACAGAAGCGCCGCCTGCATGGCCAGAATGAGATCGCGCACGATCACCCGCGCTTGGGATTCGTCCTCCCAATCGCGTCCGGAGAGCTTGCGCTCCAGGCGATCGGCGGCGGTCCGCAATCGCTTGTCGGCCTGTGCGATCTCCGCGACCTCGCGCAACAGCAGCTCCGCTGCGCCCGGCATGCGTTCCAATGCGCGGAACACGTCGAGACACATGATGTTGCCGGCGCCTTCCCAGATCGAGTTCACCGGCACTTCGCGATACAGGCGCGGCATCACGCATTCTTCGACATAGCCGCTGCCGCCGAGCACTTCCATGGCTTCGGCCGCCACGAGCGGGGCGCGCTTGCAGATCCAGAATTTCGCCGCTGGCGTCATCACCCGCCGCCAAGCGAGCGCCAGCTCATCCTCCTCATCGTAGGCGCGCGCCAGCCGCATCATCAGCACCGTTGCGGCTTCCGATTCCAAGGCGAGATCGGCGAGCACATTCGTCATCAGGGCCTGATCGATGAGCTTCTTCTGAAACGCGACACGATGGGATGCATGATGGATCGCCTGGGCCACCGCCTGGCGGATCAAGCCCGCCGACCCGATCGTGCAATCAAGCCGCGCGTAATTGCTCATTTCGATGATGGTTGGAATGCCGCGGCCTTCTTCGCCGATCAGTTCGCCCTCGGCACCGGCGAACTCCACTTCGCTCGAAGCATTGGAGCGATTGCCGAGCTTGTCTTTGAGCCGCAGCAGGTGAATCGCGTTGCGATCGCTGTCGCGCGTCCAGCGCGGCACCAGAAAGCAACTCAGCCCGCCTTTCGATTGCGCCAGCACCAGAAATGCATCGCACATCGGCGCCGACATGAACCATTTCCGCCCGGTCAGCCGAAACAGCCGGCGCGGACCGTCGCTCCCTCGGAATTCCGCCTGCGTGGTATTGGTACGCAGATCCGATCCGCCCTGATTTTCCGTCATTGCCATACCCAGCAAAACGCCGGTCTTTTCGGCGGCCGGACGAAAGCGCGGATCGTATTGGCGCGAGAACATGCGCGGCAGCCATTCCGCGGCCGCGGCCGGCGCATGGCGCAGCGCCGGCACCGCGCCATAGGTCATCGCGATCGGGCAGTACACGCCGCTTTCGATCTGCCCCAGCATGAAGGTGCCTGCGGCGCGGGCGACATGCGCACCCGGGCGCGGGGCCGCCCACGGACTCGCATGCAGCCCGGCTTCGACCGCGAGCGAAAGGAGTGCATGCCAGGCCGGATGAAATTCGACTTCGTCGACGCGATGGCCGTAACGGTCAAACGCGCCCAGCACCGGCGGATAGACGTTGGCGGCGAAGCCGAGCTGGATGGTTTCCGGTTCGCCGAGCGTCTTGCCGAGTGCGTTGAGTTCGTCCGCCGCCCAGCCGGCTTTCTCGCGCACAAGAGCCGCACCAAGCACGCGGTCGGTTTGCAACAGATTGTAAGGTTCGAGCGGCGGCGGCTGGTTGGTGACCTGGTCCATCGCTGCGTTTCCCGACGCTGAAGGCCCGCCATATTAGACGGCCGTGGCGCCGATCGCACGCTGT
>DASXJB010000196.1:0-4510 GCA_036497645.1 Xanthobacteraceae bacterium | reverse complement strand
CTTTAGAGGGTTATGCGACCGGCTGCGATCGCTTCTTTCCGAGCTTTCGCGCACATCTCGACCCACCGTTCGGGCGAGACGCCCGGCAGTGTGCCGTTGTTGCCCTTTCGATTGCTGATCGACGGCGTGTGATATTTCATTCTGTAGTTAGGATCGAATGACGCGCCGTAGGGCTTGCCAATCGCGTTCAAGCCAAGGGTCGGCTTTGGTGCGGTCGGCTTGCGTGCGCGCGGCTTGGTGACGCGGTAGCCCGCGGCTTTTACCACCGTCAACGCATGTTCAAGATTTGTCATTGGTGACTCCATTTTTAGAACCCCGTTGCAAGCGGGGCGCGTTCGGCATGAACACGGAAAATCCGGCGCGCGAGCGCCAACATTTTCGGTATTCACTTTGCCTCTCCGCCCGGTGTGCCAAAGATCGTCGCGACGTCGATAAAGGCTTAGGCTAAGCCCCTCGCGCCAAAGTCGCGCCCGATCTCACCGGGTGGAGTTTCGTGTTCTGATGAACACGGGAGAGCCGGCGCGTTGTCGCGTCGGCAAACCTGTATTCACGTGATTTGAATCCCAAGCGCTGGGGCGCTTGCCTCAAATCGAACTCCCGCAGGAGCGGCGCGACGGAATTGCTGGGGTCTTTATCTTTCGGGGACCCGCGCCGTGCGTTTGGACCGCATCGGCTTCCGAAGTCGGCTTTGTCTGCCTTGAACCGGGAGGAACTCGCCTCCCTCACCACCTAATATAGGCCTGACAGGCCTAGTGTACAAGTACAAACCATAAATAAATCCATATGGGAAACCCATTGAAATCAATGGGTTATAGCCGAGAATACCAGCCATGACCCAGCAAATCGCCAGATTGGTACCGGAAACCCAGTCTTTTGCGCGGCCAAATCCAGGGCTTTCGATCGCCCGCGCGGCCATCGCAACTGGGATGACGCGCATCGATCGCTCGAAGAGTGCCACAGAGCACGCGTTGCAGCTTTGGCCGTTCGATCAAACGGCGGCCATCCTCACGCGCGCGGCCACGGCGCCGTTGACGCTCTCTGGGACCGGGCTGGTCGAAGTTGCCACCGCCGTGTTGCCGGCGCTTGTGCCGGTTTCGGCCGCAGCGAAAGTCTTTTCGGCTGGGCTCAGCCTTGCTTGGGACGGTGCGGGAGCGATCATCATTCCCAACGTTGCGCCACCAAATACGGGAGTGAGTGCGTTCGTTGCCGAAGGGATGCCGAAGCCGGTCGTGATGGGCGCCACCACGGGCGCGCGCCTCGACCCGCACAAAATTGCGCCGATCGCGGTGATCAGCTCGGAGCTGTTTTCGCAGGCATCGATCGAAACGATAATGCAACGCATGCTCGCGGAGGTCGCCGCGGTCTCGCTCGACACCGCGTTGTTTTCCAACGCGCCCGCCGACGCCACGCGGCCGGCCGGTTTGTTGAATGGGATTACGCCGATCACGGCATCTACAAATGCCGATCTGACTGAGGCGATGACCGCAGACATCATTGCGCTCGGCAGCGCCATCGCGCCGGTCGCCGGCGGCAGCAACATCGTGTTCGTAACAAACATGGGGCAGGCCCTCGCGCTCCAACTGAGAACCTATGGTAGCTTCGGCACGTACGGGGAATTTGGGTCTGCCGTTTTTACAAGCTCGGTGATTCCGCCCGGCACCGTGATCGCGATTGCGATCAATGCGCTTGTGAGCATCTTCGGCGTTCCGTCATTCGAGACATCAACGCAGGCAACGCTGCATCTCGAAGGCACGACGCCGCTGCAAATCGGTACGCCCGGAAGTCCGCCGACCGTGGCGGCGCCGACGCAATCGATGTTCCAAAGCGCGAACATCGGCATCAAACTGTATCAGCCGGTAACCTGGGCACTTCGGTCGCCGCAAGCGGTCGCGGTCGTCGCAGGAACGAAGTGGTGATGAGGAGCGGCCCCGGACACTTCGTTCCTGGGTGACAATGGTAGGATGGTCCGGGGCCTTGATCGCGGTTCGCACCGCAACCGCCGAATAAATTAGAGCGGAATTCCTATGGAGGCAATCGCGCTCGAAGGCGGCGAGGCGCGGCAAGCGGCGTGGGCGGCCGTCCGCGCGCGGGCAATCGCCGAATTGGGAAAGGCAGGAGGAGGCGGCCACGACGTCGCCGACGAACCGCGCGACGAGCATGGCAGATGGACCGACGGCGGCGGCGAAGGCGAAGGCGGGAGCGCAGCCGAAGTCGCAGCCGCGCATGTTCGCTCCGTCTTGCAAACCGGTCGCGCGGTAGCAAAAGCACTCGGGTATGACGCGAGCAAAGTGTCGATTGGCGCCCAGGAATCTCCGGATTCCAAATTCACGCTTAATGGTAAGGAATATCTGGCGGCAGGATTGGCTTATACTCACGGACCAAACAAGGGGATGATCAAGCTTTTCCCAACACGAATAACTGAGGAGTTTACGAAAGGGGTTGCTGCACACGAGGTCGAGCATCAGAAGTTTCAGGATGCGCTCGATAAATATCAGGAAGATGTGAAAAAAATTTCGGCCGATCCCGGTCCGCCGCCTGATCCAAACGGCCAATACTATTGGCAACGAAACGGCGGCACGGATGCAATGATGACTGCGGACGGGAAGTTGCGGCCGCCTTACGACAAAAAATATCCGTACTATTCAGCGTTGCACGAAGCGTATTTTCAGCATTCGATTAGCGATCATTTTGCCGCTTCCGATGGTGTCTCTGATTACAGCTTCGAATATTGGAAAGGATTTAAGGCTGGCACTGTGAATACAGAACTCGCCATGCACGAAACGCTCGCGGAGATGGGTCGCATCAAATACACCACTGGGAAATTTCCTGATCACATTGGCGAGCGCATCATTTCCTATCGCGGCGAGGACAAGCCGAAGCCGTCGCAGGCAACAATGGACGCCAATGCAAAACTCTGGCGCGATCTCTATCGCACCGTCGAAAAGGTTTATCAGGACAAGGTATGATCCAAAGCGCAACAGTGGATGACCGACCAGCGCTGATTGCGTTTCTCGACAACAAATTCGAAATTGTTGCCGACGAACATTCCGCGAGCTTGATCAAGGTTACCTTCACCGATGATCAGGGCGGGAATGTCTTCCTCCAGCCAGACAAGCCAAGTGAAAGCAAGGCGCTAAAAGCTTTCGATCCCGATGAGCCCCGCGACGAGGAAGGCAAGTGGACGTCCGGCGGCGGCAGCGACGATGGTAAGGGCGAGCATCCCGGCGAGGGATATTCCAAGCATGCGTATGTCGACAAGCACGGCGTAATTCACACCTCGAACGTCTATGACGCGCAGCGCGCGTTGTTTGAAAATCGCAAGGTTGAACTAAAACAACCGAAGCAGATTTCGACTCTGATCAAGCGGCTGGGAGAGACCGCGGCCGAGATGGCCGAACACGGCGAAGCAGCGCCGGTCTTCAATCTCTGCAACGTGAGCGTCGAGGGGACTAACCTATTTTGCTCTGAGCAAAAGGGCATTCCCCGTGCGGAAATGCCAGTCATCCCGGCCAAGCAAACCAAAAAGTTCATCAAATATTTGAAGGAGGAAGGCTACAAGGTCGAAAAGGATAACGAGTACGCTGCCAATCTTCGCGCGACGCAATCCGAGATCGATGGCGCGAAGGTCGCGACCCAGATGGCGCGCATCGAAAAGGACGGGTTCTACAAGCGGCTGGTGATCTCGAAGGACGATTACATTCTCGACGGTCACCACACGTGGGCGGGCGCGCTGGGCATCGATGCGCAGGACAACAATTTGCATGATGATAAGCTCATCAAGATCGCGCGCGTCAATATCAGCATCACGAAGCTGCTCGAAGAAGCTGAGAAGTGGACCAAAGCGCACGGCATAGCGAAGAAGCCCGCGGGCCAGAAGAGTGAGGCGGCCCCGGACAGGCCAATTTTGGGTGACACGCGTACTCTGGTCCGGGGCCGGATCGCGGGTCGCACCGCGACACCCGATAATGCGGGACGGCAACAAGAATGGCAAGCCGTCCGCGCCCGCGCGCTGGCGGCGCTGCGCGAGTTCGACGAGAGCAAACACCCACGCGTGCCCGCGGGCTCGCCCGAAGGTGGTCAGTTCGGCACGAGCGGCGGCGGAGGCGAAGGCGCTGCGAGCGCGGAAGAACCGAAGCTCGATCCCGAAGTCATCAACGTCGGCGGCGACGAATGGAATAGGGCCACTGCGCGGAAGCTCGAAAGAGAATATCAGAGCGTGCGCCCGAAGCTCGAAACGATCGCCGCGGAATCGGTCGGCCAATCGGCGGCACAAGCGGCGCCGGCGGGCGATGATGACGAGGAAGCCGACGGCGATCCGCCGTATGAGCCCGAAGAGTGGGACGCGCTGAGCAACAGCGCTCAGTCGCAGGTCGAAGAAGCGTACGTCTCTTGGGCCAAGAGCGACTACGAGAGCAGCGAAAGCGATTATTGGTACGAAGAGTATGCGCCGCACGAAGCGCGCGAGAAGATTGCAGAAGAATTCAACGATGGGAGCGACCGGGAATGGGCG
>DASXJB010000195.1:0-5787 GCA_036497645.1 Xanthobacteraceae bacterium | reverse complement strand
CTCGGGCGGATACTACGCGCCATCGAAGCCGCCGGGGCGGTAGGCAAGCCCGCTACTTTCGTCGCCGTCGGCAAAAAGCGCGAAGTGCTGCAGCTCGCGCTGCGCGAATTGCATGCCGCCGCTCCGGCGCCGGTCGACGTCATCGCGCTGCCCGAGGGGGCGCCTTTCGGCAAGGTGGACGTCAATGTCGATGGCTGCACCCTTTGCCTATCCTGTGTTTCGGCTTGCCCGACGGGGGCGCTGTCTGACGATCCGGAGCGGCCGACGCTGCGCTTCACCGAAGCTGCCTGCGTGCAATGCGGGTTATGCCGGGCGACGTGCCCCGAGAAGGTGATCACGCTTGTGCCGCAGATAGATTTTCGCGCTGCCACGGCGTCGAGCCATGTTGTCAAGCAGGAAGAGCCGTTCCTTTGCATCCGCTGCGGTACTCCGTTCGGGGTTAAAAGCTCGGTCGAGCGGGTCGCGGCCAAGCTTGAAGGCAAGCATTGGATGTACAAAGATTCCAAGCGCCGGCTCGACTTGGTGAAGATGTGCGCGGATTGTCGCGTTCAAGTGACGGCCGAGGAGAACTTCGACCCGTTCGGCGCTCCGCAGCGGCCCCGATTGCGCACCACCGAAGATTATTTGCGCGCGCGCCAGGACGACAGCGACAGCTAAATCCTAATTTGCGGTAGCGCGCGCGAGAAACTCCACAAGCGCCTTGCGATCATCCTCTGCACTGATGGTCTGTTCGGGCATCTTGGTGCCGGGCGTGTAATGGGCCGGTCCGACCTCAAACAGCCTCGCGACGGTTTCCTTTGACCAGACGATGTCGAGTTTCTTCAAAGCCGGAGAGAAGTTATATCCCGGCAGCGTCGCGATACGGCGACCGAAAATGTGCCAAAGCGTCGGACCCGCCTTCTGATCCTCGTCAGGTCTGAGAGTGTGGCACGCGACGCAAGCGCGGAATACTTCAGCCCCGTGATCTCCGGCATATTGCTTGAGCGGATCCTCAGGCGCGCCAACCAGCGTAGAATCGAGCGGTTCGCCGGTGACGGCATTCCAACGTCGAATGAACGCGTCGGTACCGCCGGTCAACAGGGTTGCATTGTCGGGCAGGAAGGCGACTGACCACACCGGCAGCCCCGGACCGACCAGCGTGTGCATCAGCCGGCGCTGGTTGCGATCGATCACCACCACTGACCCACGGGTGGTGGCGGCGGCAACAAGCCTGGCATCTTTGGAAATCGCAAGCTGAATGATCGGTGAGGTTCCGGCTTCAACCTCGGCCAGGGGTTCGCCCGCCGCGGATAAGAAATAGACTTTACCGCTCGCTCCGGCAGTGATGATGTCACCATTCGGAGCGATAACGACACTATTCAGTGGACTGGGAACGTTGTGTACGGACGCGCTGTCGCCGGCCGTTTGCCAGACGCGGATCGTCCCATCATATCCTGCGCTGATGACCTGAGCCCCGTCCGGCGAAAACGCCACGCCATTGACGTTCAGGCCATTGCCCTCGAGCACGCGCGATGGCCCGCCGGCGAGCGGCCACAATCGAACGGTGCGATCCCACGACGCTGACGCCAGCGTCTTTCCATCAGGGGAAACCGCGAGCGCGGCGACCGGTCCAGCGTGACCATCGAGCACCCGATCGGGTGACTGCTTGCCTGCCGTCCAGATCGCGATGTGCGCATCGCCGCCGGCCGTCACGATGCGGCCGTCCTTGAGCAAGGCGACCGCATTCACCGGGCCGTCATGGAAGCGCATCACTTGCTCGGCAACGTTGCGCGACAGTGACCAGCGAATCACCGAGGTATCAAAGCTGGCCGAGATCACGTGCAGGCCGTCGGCAGAAATTGCCAGCGCTCGCACCGCTCCCCCGTGGCCGCGCAATTGTGCGCGAGTAGGTTCGAAGCCGGTGGCTGACGCCGCGGCGACCAATGCCCACAAAACCAAGGTGCGGCTCGATCTGAGCCGAGAAGCGATCATTCACTATGCATAATAACGCATAAAGCGAGGCTAGATCACGGCATCCAGAATGGTTTCACCGTATCGAAGTTACGCCGGCTCGGTTCGATGCCGATGTCTTTCAAGCTCTGATCGCTCAGATTTTCCAGCCTTGCATCGGCAAAATGGAACTTCCACCGGACTACGCAGAGCGTCAAAAGGTCTGAAATACGCGAACGGTCGAGCGGGAAGATGGTCATGGCACATCTCCATCTTTCTCATTAGCTCGACAATAGGGACGACCGCCGACAAGTGCTGTGACCGAAGGCACAGTGAAGTTTTGCGCGAATCAGGCGCAAAACTCGCGGCAAGTCAGCAGATTTAGATTTGACCTGTTCGGAAAGATCCGCTCAGTCGATTTCGGCGCCCGACGCCTTAATAATGGGTGCCCATTTCGCAAGCTCGGCTTTGACGAAGTCTGTCGTCGTTTCCGGCGTGCTACCAGGTGTCGGATCGATCCCGGCCTTTTCCAGTGCCGACGAAACGGCGGAATCGGCAAGTGATTTATTGATCGCCGCGTTGAGCTTGTCGACGATTGGCTTTGGAGTGCCGGCAGGGGCCAGCAGCACGTTCCAGGTGTAGCATTCAAACCCCGGCAAACCTTGCTCCTGCAAAGTCGGCAAATCCGGCATTGCCGCGACGCGCTTCGCCATTCCGGCGCCAAGCGCGCGGAGCTTGCCGGATTTTGCGAGCGGCATTGCAGTCGGCGTGGCATCAAAGGCCATCGCGATCTGACCGCCCATCAAATCGGTATCCATCGGCGCCGAGCCCTTGTAAGGCACATGCGTGATGTCGAGGCCTCCCGCGAGTGATTTGAATTCCTCGCCGCACAGGTGAAGAATCGAACCAAGTCCCGACGAGCCGTAGTTGTATTTGCCGGGATTGGCCTTAATCAGAGCAATGAGGCTTTTGACATCGGTTGCTGGAATCGACGGATGGACAAGCAGTAGTGTCGGCGTGACACCGACCCGGCCTACCGGTGCAAAATCGCGCACGGCATCATAAGGTAAGTGCTTATAGAGGCCGGGATTTATTGCATTGGTGGACACCGTTGCCATCAAGATCGTGTAGCCGTCAGGCGTGGCCTTGGCGACCGACTCGGCCCCGATATTGCCGCCGGCACCGGTTTTGTTTTCCACGATGAACTGCTGGCCCAGCAGCTCTCCCATTTTCGCGCCCATAACGCGCCCGACAATATCGGTTGGTCCGCCTGCAGAGAACGGAATGATCATCTGCACCGGCCGCGACGGATAATCGTCGCGCGCGCGGACGGCCGTACTCGCAAGCGCCGCTATCAGCACGGTACCGGCAGATGCGTAGAGCGTGCTGCGCTTGACTACCTCGGCGAAAGCCCCACGGCGCCATCGATGGTCTTTGGCCATAACATCTCCTCCCGTTGGGATGAAAGCTACCACTTATCGCAAGTAGAAGAAGAGATGGCGTCTGGTCGCGCGTGCTCCGATCTCAAATTCGAGCCTCGGCGCACCGTTCGAAAATCGGCCGCCGGTGCCGCCCCGGGGCAGTGGCGCCTACGCCAGATTAATTTATGCGCGCAGCAGCTTATCGATGGTGATCGGCAGATCGCGGACGCGCTTTCCAGTGGCGTGATAGATCGCATTGGCGATCGCCGCCGCGGTTCCGACGATTCCGATTTCGCCGACGCCTTTGACCCCGAGCGGATTGATCTCGTCGTCTTTCTCATCGACGAAGATCACGTCGATCGCATGTACATCCGCGTTTACCGGCACGTGATAATCGGCAAGATTACGGGTCATAAATCGGCCGAAGCGATTGTCGGTTAGCGTCTCCTCGTGCAGCGCCATTCCGATGCCGCCGACCACCGCGCCGAGAATCTGGCTGGCGGCGAGCTTCGGATTGAGAATACGCCCGGCAGCTACCGCATTCACGATACGCGTTACGCGGACAACGCCGATCTGCTCATCGATTTTCACTTCGGCAAAAATCGCGGAATGGGTGAAATGCGCATATTTGCTGTTCTCTTTCGGCGCGGCAGTGCCTTCCTTTTCGATCCGATCGACGTTTCCCGCTCGCATCGCGTCGGGCAGTGACATTTCGGCACCGTTGTTGTTGTGCCGAATCTTATCGTCGGCGAATGTCACATCTTCGAGCTTTGCACCGGTAAACGGCGAGCGCGGAGCCTTTTGCGCCAGCCGTAACAGGTCCTTCTGCACCGCGCGGCACGCGGTTTGAATGGCGCAGCCCACCGATGACGTTGTAAATGAGCCGCCTTCGACCGGCGCATGCGGCAGGCCGGAATCACCAAGCTTTGCGGTGACATGCTCGATCGGCACGCCGAGCATTTCGGCGGCGACCTGCGTCATCATCGTGTAGGTGCCGGGGCCGATATCCGCAGTCGCGCTGGCGATTTCGAGGCTGCCGTTGGCGGTCAAGACCGCCTTGGCGCTCGCCTCCACCTGCATGGCTTCCCAGATTCCGGTCGCCATGCCCCAGCCAACCAGCTCATTGCCCTCTCTCATTGAACGCGGCGTCGCGCTGCGTTTGGACCAGCCGAACCTCTCCGCGCCCTGGCGATAACACTCACGCAGCTCTTTGCTGCTGTAAGGCTTGTCCTCTATCTGATCCCTGTCAGAGTAGTTGAGCAGCCGGAGCGCGAGCGGGTCCAGATTTGCCGCATAGGCCATCTCATCCATCGCGCATTCGATCGCGAACAAACCCTCAGCGCCGCCTGGGGCCCGCATGTCGCAGGGCGTGTTGTGGTCAAGCTTCA
The DNA here is from genome assembly GCA_036497645.1 of Xanthobacteraceae bacterium. Taxonomy (GTDB): domain Bacteria; phylum Pseudomonadota; class Alphaproteobacteria; order Rhizobiales; family Xanthobacteraceae; genus BOG-931. The sequence continues at coordinate 1,049 of DASXJB010000195.1, read as the reverse complement.
CGAGTTTCTGTACGAGCTCGACGTTGTCGCATTTATAAAGCTGACTCGACCAGGTTACGTAGCTGCGCTGAAAATTCTCGAATTGCGAGGTCATGCCGAGCCATTCGTGACGGAAACTGGTAAGCTTTCCGTCAGCGTCGGCTGCAAGCGCCAGTGATTGGATATTCGCGGCGCGATACCCGATCGTGAACATCTGCTGACGCGTTAAAGTCACCTGCACAGAGCGCCGCAGCGCCCGCGCCGCCAGTACTGCGAGCGGCAATTCATATTGCGGGCGCAAGCCAGATCCGAAGCCCCCTCCGACATATGGCGACAGCACGCGCACCGTGTCTTGTGACATGCCAAATACGTTGGCGACGTAGTTCCGGCAGTTCAGCGGTCCTTGGGTCTTGTCGTAGATCGTTATACGATCGTCGCCTTCCCAAATCGCCGTTGCACCAAACATCTCCATCGGATTGTGATGCTCGACCGGCATCCGGTATTCGACCTCGATCCGGATTGGGGAATGATCGAAGGCTCTCGCGGCGTTGCCGCGCTTATGGGAATGGCTTTCGCCATTTTCGCTGATCGCACGCGCGCGGCCGCGATTCCCTTCCAGATCGGTAATGTGTGTTCGTTGGTCGTAGTCGACCCGGATGAGGGAGGCCGCAAAGCGCGCCGTTTCAGGGTCCTCTGCCACGACCAGCGCCACTGGCTGACCACTGAACCGAACCTGATCGTCGTAGAGTGGACGGAAAGGCGAACCAGGGGGCGCAACCTCATCGCCGTATTTTTCATCCGATGAGGCCAATTTCGGCCGATGGGCGTGCGTAAAAATGTCGAGCACGCCCGGCACCGCCAATGCCTCCGCGGTGTGAATGCTTCGGATGCGGCCTCTGGCGATAGCCGACGCGACGGCATAGCCGTATGCCAGTCCGGGTACGTTGTGCTCGGCTGCGTATTTCGCGGCACCAGTAACCTTGGCGTGCCCGTCGACCCGGGACATCGGCTTCCCAAAATAGTTCGTGCCCACGCCGGTCATTTGGTTATCTGCTCACCTGACCCGTTTG
>DASXJB010000194.1:0-3381 GCA_036497645.1 Xanthobacteraceae bacterium | reverse complement strand
TCGATGATGACCGGCTTGAACACGTTGAGCTCGAAATGGCCCTGGCTCGCCGCCACCGTGACCGTGGTGTGATTGCCGAACACGCGGCAGCACACCATGGTCAGCGCCTCGATCTGGGTCGGATTGACCTTGCCCGGCATGATCGAGGAGCCGGGCTCGTTTTCCGGCAGGATCAATTCGCCCAGTCCCGAGCGCGGGCCGGAGCCGAGTAGGCGAATGTCGTTGGCGATCTTGAAAAGATCGGCGGCGAGCGCATCGAGCGCGCCATGGGCGAATACCAAAGCGCCGTGTGAAGCGAGCGCCTCGAATTTGTTGCCCGCGCTGACGAACGGCAAGCCGGTCATGCGGGCGACGGTTTTCGCAAACAGCTTGGCGAAACGGCGATCGGCGTTAAGCCCGGTGCCGACCGCGGTGCCGCCCTGCGCCAGCGGGTAAAGCTCGCGCAAGCCGAGCTTGAGCCGGACGATGCCGGAGGCGACCTGCGCCGCGTAGCCGGAAAACTCCTGGCCGAGCGTCAGCGGGGTTGCGTCCTGCGTATGCGTGCGCCCGATCTTGACGATCGAGGCAAACGCCTTGGTCTTGCGGTTCAGCTCCGCGTGCAAGTGCTGCAGCGCCGGGATGAGCCGGTGCGAAATTTCCTGCGCGGCGGCGATATGCATCGCGGTCGGAAACACGTCGTTCGACGACTGGCTCATATTGACGTGATCGTTGGGATGGATCGGCGATTTGGCGCCGCGCGCGCCGCCGAGGATCTCGTTGGCGCGATTGGCGATCACCTCGTTGACGTTCATGTTGGTCTGGGTGCCCGAGCCAGTCTGATAGACCGAAAGCGGAAAATGCTCGTCGAGCTTGCCGTCGAGAATTTCCTGCGCCCCCTGCACGATGGCCTTGGCGCGGCGCGCATCGACAAGGCCGAGCGCGCGATTGGTCTCGGCGGCGGCGCGCTTGGCGAGCGCCAGCGCCGCGATCAAGGGGCGCGGCATGCGCTGTTCGCCGATCGCGAAATTATGCCGCGAGCGCTCGGTCTGCGCGCCCCAATAGGCTTGCGCCGGCACTTCGATCGGACCGAAGGAATCGGTTTCGGTGCGGGTTCGGAGGTCGGATGACGGACCACGGAGGACGGATGAAACGGCGTTCGCTTCGCCGTCCGGCTTCCGTCGTCTGCCCTCCGTTTTCATTTTTTCCTGAAGCGGTCGAGCCGCACGACTTCACCGCCGCCGTCGGGCTTGTCATCGCCGCCGCTTGGCGGCTCGGCAGTTTCGCCGGGAGCGGCCGCGGGTTCTGATTTTTTGCCGGCTGCGCTCTTCCCAGACGGCACGGCCGCGGGTTTCTGCGCACTCTTATCCTCGCTCGCCGGCAGCGCCGCTTTGGCGGCCTCGCCGCCCTCGGCCGCCGCCGCCTCATCGATCGCCTCGAACTGAAAGCCGAACTGCACCGCCGGATCGTGGAATGCGACGATCGAATCGAACGGCACCGCCAGGCGCTCGGTGATGCCGCCGAACGACAGCCCGACCTCGAAGGCGCGCTCGCCGACGGCGAGATCCCAAAACTGGTGCTGCAGGATAATCGTCATGGCTTCCGGATATTGCGCGCGCAGCCGATCGGACATCCGCACGCCCGGCGCGCGGGTATTAAAGGTGATCTTGAAATGGTGCTCGCCCGGCAGGCCCTTTTTGGCGACGTCGGCAAGCACGGTGCGCACGACGCCGCGCAGCGCTTGCTGCGCGAGAAGGTCATAACGGATGTGATGATCGGGCATCAGGAATCGGTAACCAGTATTCAGACGGTAGATAGGGATAGAATCATAACGCGGCAAACCGCTTCTGTCGTCTGATCACTGATTACTGATACCTGATTCCTGGAAAGTGGAGGCTTCTGTTGCCAGGTGCCTCCGAACCCCGCCTAGCGCTGCTAAGACGCTAGGACTTCAAGTCGGTCTTTCGAGCTGCTTACGCAGCCAGAGCAACCGGAGCATAGTTGTCGTTGGCAACTATGAATTTGGCCCGATAACGCCGGAACCATGCCGGGCAAAAGCACGTCCTTTACGCCCTCGTCGATCCTATTTCGACCCCGTGATCAGGAATCAGGTGTCAGTAATCAGGTATCAGTTTGATCCCTGAACGCTGATACCCGACTCCTGGAAATGGTGGAGTCGCCGGGTACTGCCCCCGGGTCCGAAAGGTTTATTACGACGGCCGTTTATCGCCATAGCCGGCTTGCGCCGGCACACAGAATATAAGCGCAAATGGTTGTCAAAAAAAGACCAGCGGTGAAAGCATAGCCGGCTGGCTGTCCGGGAAAACCGCTGTGGGTTAAAGCACTTCCATGAGTTCCCCCGCCCGTCCCTGTGCCCCCGCCCCGCCAGCCCCCAACGCCCCACCCGCTGCAGCGCCGCCGCAGCCGACCATCGCCGAGCTGTTCACCGCCTTTGCCGCGATCTCGCTGTCCGGCTTTGGCGGCGTCTTGGCCTGGGCGCGGCGGATCATGGTGGAGCGGCGCCGCTGGTTCACCGCGGAACAGTTCAACGAAGCCTTTGCGCTGTGCGCCTTTCTGCCCGGCGGCAATATGTGAACTTCGCGGTGATTTTCGGCGCGCGCATGCGCGGCCCGCTCGGCGCCTTGGCGGCGCTGGCGGGGCTGCTCGGCCCGCCGATGATTCTGGTCATTGCGGTCGGCGCGCTCTACGCGCACTACGGCGATCTGCCGGCGCTGCGCCGCATGCTGACCGGGTCGCCGCCGCCGCCGGACTGATGCTCGCAACCGTCGCCAAGATGGCGCGGCCACTATTCAAGAACCCTCTCAAGGGCCGGGCCCTGATCGCGCCGCTGATCGCACTCGTTACTTTCTCCGCGATCGGCATCCTGCATTGGCCGCTGCCGCTCGTTCTGCTCGTCATCGTGCCGGTGAGCATCGGCACCGCTTTTCGCAACAACGGGATGCGGCGATGAAATCCGAGAGCGGCTCGCTGTTCACGCTGGCGGCGTTCTTCGCCGTCATATCGCTGTTCGCGGTCGGCGGGGGCAATTCGGCGATTCCGGAAATGCACCGCTACGCGGTCGACGTGCAACACTGGCTGTCCGACCGGCAGTTCGCCGATTCCTTCGCGCTGGCGCAGCTCACGCCAGGACCGAACCTGATCATCGTCACGCTGATCGGCTACCACGTCGCCGGTGTTGCCGGCGCGGTGGTGGCGACGCTGGCGATGTGCGGCCCGACATCGGTGCTGGCTTTTGTCGTCGGTCGCGCCTCGGAGCGCTTCACCGGCGCCGCCTGGCATGGCGCGCTCAGCCGCGGCCTCATTCCGGTGACGCTCGGGCTGACCGCGGCGAGCGCCACCGTGATCGCCAGCGTTGCCGATTACAGCTGGGTGGCGGCGGCGATC
>DASXJB010000193.1:0-7436 GCA_036497645.1 Xanthobacteraceae bacterium | reverse complement strand
AGCATTTGCGTTCTATTGCGCCGCCTCGCCCGCCGGCTCGACATACCGTGGAAAAACTGCGGTCGGCGCTGGAAGCTTTGCGCCCGCGGCAATGCGATGCGCCGCGCCGAGATCCGCGAAGCGCCGCTCGCGTTCCGGAATTGCGAGAAGATCAAGCAATTTCCCGGCTGCAGTCGGCATGAACGGCTGTATCAAGATCGAAACCTGGCGCAACACCTCGGCCGTCACATAAAGCACCGTGCCTTGGCGCTGCGGATCGGTCTTGGCGAGCGCCCAGGGCGCTTCGCCGGCAAAATAGCGGTTCGCCTCCGCCACGACCGCCCAAACCGCATTGAGCACCTGGTGCAGTTGCTGCGTCGTCATCTCCTCGCGCGCCTTCCCAATTAACGCGTCGGCGGAAGCAAGCAACGTTTGATCGCTGGCCGCAAATGCACCGGGCTTCGGCAGCACGCCGCCGAGGCTGCGCGCAACCATCGAGAGCGAGCGCTGTGCCAGATTGCCGAGATCGTTGGCGAGATCGGCATTGATGCGCGCCACGATCGCCTCGTGGCTGTAATTGCCGTCCTGCCCGAACGGCACTTCACGCAATAGGAAATAGCGTAATGGGTCGACACCGTAGGCGTCGGCCAGCGCAAAAGGGTCGATGACATTGCCTACCGACTTCGACATTTTCTCGCCGCGGTTGAACAGAAAGCCGTGGGAGAAGATACGGCGCGGTACTTCGATGCCGGCCGACATCAGAAAAGCCGGCCAGTACACGGCGTGAAAGCGCACGATGTCCTTGCCGATAACATGCAGATCGGCAGGCCAGTACTTCTTGAATTTTTCGCTTTCGGTATCGGGGAAGCCGACTGCGGTGATGTAATTCGTCAACGCGTCGACCCACACATACATGATGTGCTTCGGATTTCCTGGAACTTTTATGCCCCAGTCGAATGTGGTTCGCGACAGCGAAAGGTCCTGGAGGCCGCCGCGGACGAAGCTCGCGACTTCATTGAGCCGCTCCCGCGGCAGTACGAAGTCCGGAACGCGGCGGTACAGATCGAGCAGCTTGTCAGCATATTTGGAAAGCCTGAAAAAATAGCTCTCCTCTTCCACCCATTCGACCGGCGTACCATGCGGGCCGAGCCGCTGACCTTTGTCGTCGAGCCTGGTCTCGCTCTCGTCGTAATAGGCTTCGTCGCGCACCGAATACCAGCCCGAATATTTATCGAGATAAATGTCGCCGGCGGCTTCCATGCGCTCCCAGATCGCTTCCGAGGAGCGGTAATGGCGCGCTTCCGTGGTGCGGATGAAGTCATCGTTCGAGCAGTTGAACTTCTTCACCATGGCCTGTAAGCGCGGCACGTTGCGCTCGACCAATTGACGCGGAGTCATATTCTCCTTGGCCGCCGTCTGCAGCATCTTGAGGCCGTGTTCGTCGGTACCGGTGAGAAAGAAAACGTCGCAGCCGTCGAGCCGCATGAACCGCGCGATCGCGTCGGTCGCGATCGCCTCATAGGCGTGGCCGATATGCGGCGCGCCGTTCGGATAGGCAATTGCGGTGGTGATGTAATACGGTTTGCCAGCGGGCTGCTCAGTCATGAGGGTTGGTATCAACCGCGCGTGGCCTCGGCAAGCAGGCCAAAGACGTTGAATACGAAGGGCTTTCGCTCGAGATTGTAGGTTTCGGTATCGCGCGCCGCGGCGTTGATGTGCTCGGAAGCTTCGGCGAGGCGGTTCAGGCGCGCCAAATCACCACGACCGCCGTCAAGCCGCTGTGCGAGCCAGGCATTGATGGCGTCGACAAACGCCGCAAGCGGTTGCGGATCGGTTCCGGCCAATGCGTCGCCGAGCGCGTGTAAGTCGGCGGGATCGACTGCCGGCAGGCGCGCCAAGAGATCGAGCGCCTGTTGGCGAAGCGTCAAAGCATCCTCGTCGAGCAAAGTCAGCGCTCGAGCCACTGACCCATCGCAGTCGGCAGCGGCAGCGGCAATCTCGGGATTGTCGGGCTCAAGACCCGCCGCTGCAGCAAGAGCGCCGGCGACTTCCTCCTCCGCCAATGGGCGAAGTGAAATGATGCGGCAACGCGATCGTACCGTCGGGGGCACGCGCGCAGTGGAATGAGCAATGAGCAACAGCAGCCCGCGTGTGGGCGGTTCCTCGAGCACCTTTAAAAGCGCATTGGCGCCTGAGCGGTTGAGATCATCGAGCGCATCGACAATCGCAATCCGCCAACCTCCCTCGCCGGCCGTCGAGCCGAAAAACGGCACCGTGCGGCGGATATCGTCCACCGCGATCTGATTGCGCAACACGCCTCGCTCGTTGACGGTCCGTTCGATAACGAGAAGGTCCGGCTGCGCCTGTGCGGCAATGCGCCGGGCGACCGGACTTGTGGGATCGACCTGAAGCGAGGCGGCGTCTTGGACATCCATCGCGGTGGAATCCGGATGGCTAAGAATAAAGCGCGCAATGCGATAAGCGAACGTAGCCTTGCCAATTCCTTTCGGCCCCGCGATGAGGACGCCGTGCGGCATACGCCCAGCGCGATAAGCGGCAAGCAACGCGGTTTCGGCCACGGCGTGACCGAACAGCACCGCCGTCTCGCGCGGGTGGGGGGCCTGGTCGGTATCGTCGTCGTCCTGCTTAGACATCGCTTGCGTCGCGCTAGGCCTTAGCGGTCGCGGCTTCGTCAAGCCGCCGAACCGCCGGCGGCTGCAGTCGCGACTGCACCGCTTGCCAAATCGCGTTAGCCACGACTTCCTTGGAGGCGCTAGCGTCGATCACCACGCAGCGATCGGGTTCGCGCGCTGCAATCGCCAGATAGGCGTCACGCAGCTTTTCGTGGAATTCGGCGCCCTCCCCTTCAAAGCGGTCAGCCCGAGCGTTGCCACGGCGTTGCTTTGCTCGCTCCAACCCTACTTGAACCGGCAGGTCGAGTATCACCGTCAGGTCGGGTGAAAGCTCTCCCACCGAGACGCGTTCAAGCACGTTGATCAGTTTCTGGTCGACCTGACCGAGAATGCCTTGGTAGACGCGCGTCGAATCCGCAAATCGGTCGCAAACGACCCATTTGCCGAATCGCAGCGCCGGGAAGATCGTGCACTGGACGTGGTCGTCACGCGCGGCCGCGAACAGCATGGCTTCGACGTCGGCGCCGAGCGGCTTTGCCGCGCCCGTTAGCAGCACGTGGCGAATGATCTCGGCCCCCGGCGAGCCGCCGGGTTCTCGGGTCAACTGAACGCCAAGCCCATTGGACTCAAGACGCAGCACCAGCATCGCGGCCTGGGTGGACTTGCCCGTTCCTTCGCCGCCCTCAAAGGTGATGAATTTGCCTCGCATGCCAAAAGTCTCAGCGCATTTTTGTATAATTACAGAAGTTGTATACCTTTTAAGATCAGTTAGTTACTGGTATTTTTTACGACGAAAAGCGAAGGCGGGCGCCGGCTTTCGCCAGCAATATAATCACCGCGCCGGCAACGCGCACGCGCCGACCGGGTTCAGAGCTTACTCACGCCGGCGCGCAACACGCCGATCATGAGCTCGGTGGCGCCGTCCATCGCGCGTTGCGACATGCTGCCCCGGCCGACATCGTCCGCCGCCTGCAGCGGCACTTCGAGTGCCAGGTTATCGCCCCGCCAAACCTTGAGTTTGCCGATCGGTTGTCCCTTCGTGATCGGTGCCGGGACCGGGCCCGTATAGACGATCCGCGCCAGCAAACGCTGGCTGTTATTCCGCGGCACCATCACCCGTACGATGCCGGGCGCGATCAGCGGTACATAGCTTTTGTCGCCGCCAAATACTTTGGCGTCGCCTACTGTCTGCCCTTCGGCGAACAAAACCCGCGCCTGAAAGTCGTGGAAGCCAAACTCCAACAATTTCTTGGCTTCGTCGGCGCGTTCTTTGTCCGATCTTGCGCCGGTGACAACGACGATCACCCGAAAATTGTCCTGCACGGCCGACCCGACCAAATTGAATCCAGCCTCCGAAGTCTCGCCGGTCTTGAGGCCGTCGGCGCCGATACCCATGCCGAGAAGCGGATTGCGGTTCTGCTGATGAATATTGTTCCAGGTGAAATCACGCTGGCTGAAATACGGGTAGAAATCGGGATAGGTGTGAATGATATGCCGCGCCAATTCCGCCATTTCCCGCGCAGTCACGCGTAAATTCGGATCGGAATAGCCGGTGGAATTGGTAAAGGTCGAAGTTTCGAGGCCGATCGCGCGAGCGCGTTGTGTCAGCATTTGGCCGAAGCTTGCTTCATTTCCGGCCAGCGCCTCGGCGACCGCGATACAGGCATCGTTGGCCGAATCAACAATGATGCCTTGGAGCAAATCCGAGACCTTCACCCGGCTGTGAATGGCGGCAAACATTGTCGAGCCGTGCGACGGCGCTCCGCCCTTTCGCCAGGCATTCTCGCTGATAATGTATTCGTCGTCGGGTTTGACCCGGCCTTGCTTGATCTCATTGAACAGGAATTCAAGGGTCATCAGTTTGGCGAGACTCGCCGGCGCAACCGGCTGATCGCCGTTCTTATCGTACAGGATGCTGTCACTTTCAGCGTCGAGCAGAGTTGCCGCGGGGACGCTGCTCTGAAACCCCTCCTCTTTCTTGCCCGAACCAACCGGTGCGGCCCCGGCACCTAGGGCAGCGAACAGCACGGCCACACAGCTAATAGCAGCCAGCACGCGAACAATTGTCCGGTTTCGCTCCCTCTTATTGGTTCTACGCAAGCTTTTCGTCACGCCAGGCTCCGACAGTGTCCCAATTATTGTCGCGTAATGATCCGCCACGAAACAGACCCATTGGGCCGCGACCAATGCCCGCGACCAATGGCCCGCGACCAATCCGCCGCCGATTCAATCAGTGTTCGATAATATCAACTCAGTAAAGCCCGCGGCCGGTGAGAAATTCGTCCGAGCCGCTATCGGTTGACGAAATCGCGGTCGCATAGGTCAGAGTAGCGCTCCGCGGCAATGACGCGGTGGTCGAGATGCTGGCGAGCCGGGTGCGGGACGCCGCCGTCATTGCGACCGGAACGATGCGGAGGGCCGCAAGTTTTGTCGTGCTCGGCGCGGGAGCCGGCTCATCCTGGCGCAACGTCGCCTCAAGCACCCGATCATCCGAGCCTTCGATCGGGGCCGGGCCAACATATTCTACCCGCACCCAGGCCGTTCCGCTCACGGTGAAGCCCAACAAATAGGCTGCCCGCTTTGAAACGTCGATGATCCGGTTGCCGGCATAAGGACCCCGGTCATTGACGCGCACAGCCAGGGAGCGGCCGTTGCTCAAATTCGTCACCCGCACATAGCTTGGCAGCGGCAGCGTCGGATGCGCGGCGGTAATGGCTTCCGCATCGAAAATTTCGCCGTTTGCCGTGGAGCGGCCATGAAAATCTGAGCCATACCAGGAGGCTACGCCGTCGGCCCGATAGTGGGGACTGTCCTGGGGCACATAGACCCGCCCAGCCACAATGTACGGCGAGCCGACGCGGTAGACTCCGCCGCCTTTCGGCACGGGGGCGCCAGGCTCGACTAGGCCGGCGCTCGGCTCGCCCCCATAGCGCGGATCGATGTGGTTATTATTGGCGCAATTTGCCAAGGAAAAACAAAGGGTGGCGCAAGCCGCAACCGGCGCAAACCGTCCCAATGCCGAGCTTGCCCGACCCCGCATCATCCCCCATCCCGTGGCGGGAACTATTGAATTCGAGCGTGGTCAGATTGTGGCGAAAATGGGCAAGCGGAAGCGTCGTAGTGAACGGATCATTTCAACCGAGCTCTGCTCTCACTCACTCGACGGGGCCAAGTGATTGGGCGGACCAAATCCTGCCGCCAAGTTGAGAAGTGTTGGCAGGCTTCGCCGCTGGACCGCACAGCAACGACCCTGGCGAAATTATTAGTTTTGCCGATATAGCTTGAGCACTCGGACATTGTGCCGCGTTTCGAGTTGGTGTCGGAAGGGTGGCCGAGTGGTTTAAGGCACCGATCTTGAAAACCTCGTAGAGCCGTGCTGCCTAGTTCATCCTCATATCAGTTTGTTTGATCGCATTTGATTTTTAGCGCGTCGCGGTTCGTGGTCGTGCCACTCTGTTCTAGCCTGTACTGCGGCATTCGGTGGCAATTCCGGTGGCAAAATAATCTGATCAAGAGGGTCGCCGCTAGTGCTGCACGATCCGGGCAGCCGATACTCGACACCGCCTCACCGATCGAATGCATGGGCGGCGATTTCAGTCCGCTGGAACTGCAACTTCAAACCTTAGCCCTTCGGGACGCACAGGCCTCGAACTTGGGGGATGCCCTTGAGTTCTTTTTGTACGGCACTTGCCGCCAAGGCGCCTGTTCGCAAGCCACCTTGTTCGAAAAATCGTGCATGGCAACGGCGGGAGAGCCCCCGCTGAAGTAAAATACAATTAAGACCCACATTGCTTTCCTCCCAACCGATCAGGGCAACCCTTTGCCTTGTGTCGTGAGCGACGAATTCCAAGCGGAGACTAGGCCGCGATTTGGCTCGGAGGTTACGCCCATTTCCCGCTTCCGGCCCCCACAAGATGACCGCGACAGCGCAAGCCAGCGGCGCGCGATGCTGGCAACGCTCACACCATAGCCAATACCCAAGGCGTTGTTCGCTGTAGCTCGCCCAGTGTTGGGCGTGGTCCAAATTCGCGCATGGCTAATCGCACGGGGTTATCCGCGTCATTAACTATGTGCGGGTTGTTTGGCTAGACGATGGTTTAGAGCGCCGAACAAACGCCCGTAATCCTCGTTGGCTGTTTGGACGCCAAGCGTCCGCACAGCACGACGAGGGGAATAGTTATGAGTAAAGCTCTCGTTCTAGGAGCAGCCGCTTTAGTGTTTTCAGCGGCTGGCGCATTGGCTGCTGATTTGGTGGCGCCTGGGTACGGATACGCAGCCCCAGCTTATGTGGCGCCTGCACCGGTGTACGCCGCACCACCCATCGCCCCGGTTTACACTCCACCGACTGTTGTCTACGTGGCGCCGCCCGTCTACCCGGCACCACAACTCTATGCAGGACCGCCCGTGACGACCGGCTATTACGCTCCGCATCCGGTTCCGCCGGAGCCGATACCCGGGCCGATATATGATTACGCGGCTGGATCTGGGTATGAGTACACTGCACCCGGCTATTGGAATCGAGGCTATTGGGGCCGCGGCTACGGGTTCGAGTGGCGCTAACGATCTCAATCGCCCAGCAGGACGCGCGTCTTTAGGGCGTGTACTCATAAAAACGCTGGCAATGTCCGCTCTTGGGGGTAGAGCGGACATCGCAAATTCACCCCTTCATGTCCGCTTTTGACCGAGCTTGTGTGAAAACGCACTTGGTTATTTGATTCGCGCTGTATGATTCCGGCTGCTTTTGCGGAGGGATCGGATGAGGCGCTTCGTTGAGGGCACGGATCGTGGGCAGAACACGCTGTTTCCGGAATGCTTGGAAGACTG
>DASXJB010000192.1:0-13268 GCA_036497645.1 Xanthobacteraceae bacterium | reverse complement strand
GGTTGTCACCGTTGCGGTGGTCGCGATCCTGCCTTTCGTCATTCGCCCGTTATTCAAATGGCTCGGCGGACGCACCAGCGAGCCCGAGATAAAGTTCATCTTCCTGGTGCTTTTTGCGCTCGGCGGTCTTGCCAATCTGGGGAAAAGCGAAGCGGTTTTGCCGGCTTACTTGGTCGGCATGGCATTAGCCCCGTTCTTTCTGGCGAACCGCGAGTTGCAGCTACGCATGCGTGCAATTTGTTTTGCTTTCCTCACTCCGTTCTATTTTCTGAAAGCTGGCTCGTTGATCGACGCGTATGTCTTGATCGCCGGCGCCAGTCTCATCGGACTTTTTCTCGGCATGAAGATGATTACGAAATTTTGCGGCATCCTGCCGTTGACGCGCTATTTCAGTTTCGAGCCGCGGGAAGGGATGTATACCACGTTGATGATGTCGACGGGCCTGACCTTCGGCTCGATATCGGCGCTATTCGGCCTGACCAATCACATCATCGACCAGGCGCAATACACGGTCCTGCTTACCGCGGTCATCGGCAGCGCCGTTGTGCCGACGCTGATCGCGCAGATTTGGTTTCGGCCGCATTTCGAGCCGCTGGAGGAGGACGCGTAAAACCTCTCCCCGCACGCGGGGAGAGGGAGTCACGTCCGCGCGATGCGCCGGTACGGCGTATAGAGGGGCTCCCACATTTTGGCGCGGATCGCCGCGGCGGTTTCCTCCTCTGAGAGGGCATCGGCGCAGCCCTCCTTTTGCGCCTGCCGCGCGACCGCAAGCGCGACCTGGAACGACAGCTTTCGGATATCGACCAGCGGCGGCAACAGGTTGGCACCCGGATCGCGTTTCGCCGGCGACCGCGCGGCGATCGTGTTGGCCGCCGCCAGGAACATGCCGTCGGAAATCCGCCGCGCGCGCACCGCGATCGCACCAAGCCCGATGCCCGGATAGACGTAGGCATTGTTGTTCTGGTCGATACGGAATTCCCGGCCGCCGCGCTTGAGCGGCGGAAACGGACTGCCGGTGGCGATCACGGCGCGGCCTTCGGTCCAGGCATCAAGCTCCGCCGGCCTTGCCTCGCTGCGTTCGGTCGGATTGGACAAAGGAAAAATCACCGGCCGTTTGACGTTCTTCGTCATCGCGCGCACCGCCGGTTCGGTAAAGGCATGCGCTTGCCCGGACGTGCCGATCAGTACGGTGGGATGCGCATTCGTCACCACGTCTTCAAGGTCGATGCGGCCCGGTGTCTTGAGCTTCCAGCTGGCCACGCGGCCGGGAGCTTGCGCGAACGGCGCCTGGAACGGCTGCAGGCCGTTCATGCCGGCGAGCAAAAGGCCGGGACGATCGACCAGATAGAAGCATTCGCGCGCGCGTTGTTCGCTTAAGCCCGCTTCGACCATCGCTCGCAGCAATAGCGCGCAGATGCCGGTGCCGGCGGAGCCGGCGCCAAGCACTGCGACGCGCTGTTCGGTCAACGGCACGCCGGTGACATTGATGGCGCAAAGGAGCGTCCCCACCGCGATCGCGGCGGTGCCCTGGATGTCGTCGTTGAAGGTGCACAGCGAGTCGCGATAGCGCGCGAGCAGGCGATTGGCGTTGCCGATGGCGAAGTCTTCCCAATGCAACAGCACATGCGGCCAGCGCTTGCGGACCGCCTCGACGAAGGTCGACACCAGATCGTCGTAGGCCGGCCCGCGCACGCGCTCATGCTGCCAGCCGATGTAAAGTGGATCGCGCAGATGGTCGCTGTTGTCGGTGCCGACATCGAGCAGGACCGGCAGCGTCGTCCCCGGATGCAGCCCGGCGCAGGCGGTGTAGAGCGACAATTTGCCGATCGGAATGCCCATGCCGCCGGCGCCCTGATCGCCGAGCCCGAGAATGCGTTCGCCGTCGCTGACCACGATCGCGTCGATGCGGTCGTAGCGCGGATGCGAGAGGATGCGCGGGATCAAACCCTGGTGCGGAATGGAAAGAAACAATCCGCGGGGTTTGCGGAACACATGGCTGAACAGCTGACAGCCGAGGCCGACCGTCGGGGTATAGACGATCGGCATCATTTCCTCGATGTTGCGGGTCAACAGCGCGTAGAACAATGTCTCGTTGGAATCCTGCAAGCCGCGCAGGAACACGTAGCGCTGCAAGTCACTGCCCAGTCCATGAAAGGCGGCAAGCCGGCGCTGGACCTGATAATCGAGCTCAGCGACGTGCGGCGGCAACAGCCCATGCAGATCGAAGGCGTCGCGTTCGGCCTCAGTAAAGGCGGTACCCTTGTTGAGTAAGGGATCATTGAGAAGCTCGTAGCCGCTCAACGCGGTTTCGACGTGATAGCTGGCTCGGTTTTGCATCGGGGCGGGCATGCGGCACTAGGTCAAAACTAGATAGCCGCGAACGCCGCGCGTCAATAGAGAGAGTTTGCGGGCCCGCTATGGCGCCGGATGGCGGCGGCGATGATGCTGCAAACTATCCTTCGACCTCGGTCTCGGGCCGGTCGTCGCCGCGCGCGATTTCCTCGTGCCACTTGCCCTTGCTGTCTTCCCAGGAAATGGCGTGGGTTTCCCCCGGCACGTGCTGTTCGGCGGCGGCGCGTTGCGCCGCGCTGCGCGCGGCCTCATGGGAGGGGAATGTCTCGGAAAAAACGCCGTCGACCTGATAGGCCCAGCCGCCGTCGTGCTCGACGATGTGATAGACGATCTTTGTCATGGCGCCGATTTCCTCCGTGTGAGAACAACGTCTCCGGAAGGAGATAGTTGTATGCGGTGAAAAGTTCCAGGCTATCGGGCTGCCGCGGCGCCTTGCTCGCGCTGACGCCTCGCTTCATAAGTCCGCAAATGGGCATAGGCGATTTGCAACAACGGATAATCGCTCGCGCGGGCGCCGCCGCGCTGTAAAAGATCGCCGACAATATGGTCGCTCTCGATGCGTGCGCCGCGCTCGATGTCGCGCAGCATCGAGGCGGCAATCGGCGAGCCGGCCGCGGTGAGCATGCCGATACTGCGCTTAACGGCGGTCTCGCCCGGGGCAAAGCCGTTCTTCGCGGCGATTGCGCAGCACTCCGCAAACATATCGCTGGCGTATTGGCTGCCACCGGCGGCGGCGATGTCGCCGAAGGCGCCGCGCATCAGGCAGCTGATACCGGCCGCGGCGGCAATGAAAGCCCATTTCTCCCACATCTCTTGGAGGATCGCAGTGGAGAGCTGGGAGTCGAACTTGGCGCCGGAAAAAGCGGCCGCGATTGCCGCTACGCGCGGTGTTTCCGCGCCGTTCTGTTCGCCGAACGACAGAAAATGCAAATCGTTGAGGTGGAGGATGCGGCCATCGGCGTCAAGCGTCGCCGATATCACGCATTGACCGCCGAGCACTGCGGCAGCGCCGAACCGCGTCGCCAGCAAATCCATGTGCCTCATCCCGTTGAGCAAGGGCAGAATGGCGGTGCCGGCGCCCACTGCCGGCGTAAAGGAATCCATTGCGCCTTGCAGATCGTAGGCCTTGCAGCTCAACAGGATCAGATCAAACGGCGCGCTCAGGTACTCGGCAAACACGGTCGGAGGCGCGGGGATGTTGATGTCACCTTTAGGGCTGCGCACGATCAGCCCGGTTTTCGCCAATTGTTCGGCGCGGCGCGGCCGCACCAGAAAAGTCACGTCGCGCCCGGCTTCCTTCAGCCGGCCGCCGAAATAGCCGCCGAGCGCGCCAGCGCCGACCACCAAAATGCGCATTGCCGAGTTCCTCTATGCGATCGGATTACTAGCTCGCCGCGGCGCCGGGCCGGCGCGGCACCAGAAGATTGCCGGTGAAAATCTGCACCGGTTCGTCGTTCTGGTTGAATGTGGTGTTGCGCACCCGGATCATGCCGCGGTCGGGCTTCGACTTCGACGGCCGCACTTCGAGCACTTCGCTTTGCACACGCAATTCGTCGCCGGGGCGGACCGCCCGCGGCCAGCTCAATTCGTCGAAACCGACGCCGAGAATGCCGCCGGCCGGGCTGAATTCGCCGTCGACCAGAAGCCGCATGGTCATCGCCGCGGTGTGCCAGCCGCTCGCCGCCAGTCCGGCAAAGGGCGATTGCCGCGCGGCGGCCTCGTCGAGATGAAACGGCTGCGGATCGTACTCTCTGGCAAAAGCGAAAATCTCGTCTTTGCCGACCCGCTTGCGTCCGCTCTTGAAAACCTGTCCGACGGCGAAATCTTCCAGATAGCGTTTGGTCATGCCAGCTCCCCACGCGCAACGCCTGCGCGGCGCGGCTTCTCGAACCACGAGCCGCCGGCCACGGCTGCCGCATTAATGAGGCCAAAAGTGCAAAGCGCAACCGCCAAAGCGATGAATACGCCAGTGAGGCTGCCGCCCAGGCGCAAGGCAAGATAGCCGCCGGCCGCCGCGATCACGAGCCGCGTGAAATTGGCAAGTAGCGGCCACAGCAGCCGGCCGGCGCCTTGCGAGGCGAAATAGAGCGCCATGCCGAGACCGAACAAGCCGTAGGTGGGGCCGACCACATGCAGGTAGCGTGTGCCGGCATCGATCATCCCTGGCGCGGTATCGAACAACGACAGCCAAACGCGCGGCGCCATCGCGGCGCCAAGCCCGATCAGTTCGCATAAGCCGGCAGCTATGCCCGCGCCTATCCAGGCGACGCGCAAGGCGCGCTCGGGATGATGCGCGCCGATATTGGTGCCGACCATGGCGACGAGCGGACCGCCCAATCCGAACACCAGCGGGATGAGCAAATATTCAAGCCGGGTGCCAACGCCATAGCCGGCGATGGCGGCGGGCCCCAGCGCGCCGACCAGAGCCGTCGCAATCGCGATGGTGAGGTTGGTCTGCACGGTGATGAGCGCCGCGACCGCGCCGACGCGGAGAATGTCGGCGAACAATGGCCAGCGTAAGCGGACGCCGATGAGTGTCAGGCGCACGACGCTTCGTCCGGAACGCAGATACAAGGCAAACGCGGCGCTCCCGGCCGCGTAATAGATGAGCACGGCGGCGGCGCCTCCAGCGACGCCGAGCCTTGGAAACGGACCCCAGCCGAAAATCAGACACGGCGACAGCGGGATCAGCACCGCGACGCCCGCGCACGTGACCAGCGCGGGCACAGCCATATTGCCGGTGCCGCGGATCACATTCGCCAGCGAATTGAACAGCCACACCAAAACGGCGCCGGAAAAAATCACGGTGGAGTAGGTGTTGGCCGCCGCGAGCGAATGACCGCTGCCGCCCATGGCCGCGTACAGCTGGTCGCCGCCGAGCAGCACCGCAACGGTGAATATCAGGCCAAATAGGAGGCCAATGATCAGCGCGTGCAGCGCCAGTGCATCGGCATCTCCCCGCCGGCCGCCGCCGAGAGCGCGCGCGATTGCCGAGGACATGCCGCCGCCCATGGCGCCGGCCGACAGTCATCTGCATCAGCATCACCACCGGAAACACCAGCGCCACGCCGGCGAGCGGATCGGTGCCGAGCTTGCCGACGAAATAGGTCTCGACCAGTCCCACCGAGGTCTGCGCCAGCATCACCAGGACATTGGGGGCGGCGAGGCGGATCAGGGTCGCCGCGATCGGGCCTTCGATCAGCGTACGGGTACGCGGGTCGTAACGCGGCGCTTCGGGTGCCGCGGGCTCGGCGGGGGAGGTCGCGTCGCCCATCGCGACATCGGCAACCGGCATGAACGCACTGCGCATTGGCTCGCTCCGCCGGTTTCGCCCGAGGCAAGTTCATTGAACGGTTCAGCATATAGGAGTATATACGCCTATATCATGAGAACGCCATGACGAAATCCACGACGACTGCGGAATGGACCAATCCGGCTGGCTGCAACTGCCTGGCGCTGCGCCAGGCGGCGCGCCATGTCACGCAATTCTATGATCAATTCCTGGCGGCGAGCGGCCTGCGCGCTACTCAGTATTCCATTCTTGCAAGGCTGCAACGCAGAGGACCCATGTCGATCAATGCGCTCGCCGCCGACTGGTCATGGATCGCACCACGCTTGGCCGCAACATTCTGCCCCTGCAGCGCGACGGATTGATTTCCATAAGGCCGGGCCGAATCGATCGCCGCAGTAAGGACGTGCAATTGACCAAAGCCGGGGCGGCGCACTTTCGCGCGGCGAGCGAAGGCTGGCGACAGGCGCAAGCGCGATTCGAAGCGGCGTTCGGCGGCAAACGGGCGAAAGAACTGCGCGCGCTGTTGCACGAGGTGGCTACCAATAAGGCAATCGCCGCCGCGGCGTGAGCGCCAAGGCGTTTTTTGATTGTTCAGGACGATGCTTTTTCGGTATCATGACTTTATGCGTCGTTTCGTTTTGCAATTGCCGCCAATTTGGCATCGGACCGCAGCAATGATTCGGCGTTTTCCGATTTACGCGCTTGGTCTCTCGCTGCTGCCGCTAACTGCAATCGCGATGCCCTCGCAAGCCGCTGACCTGTGGCGGACCGCTCATGCACGGCCGATCGTCTATGCGCCGCCGGTCGTTTATGGGCCGGCCGAGCCGCTCTGCTACTGGTGCATTCGCGACGCGATCTATGTCGACACCAAGCTGATCGCGCATCTCGAAGCCAATCCGGACGTCGATGAAGCGGACAAGGCTCCGTGGATTCTTGGTGCTCACGCCGACATACGTCGGCTGCGCCGGATGCTCGGGCCGGTCGAGACCGTCAGCGTGGCGCCATGCTGCTATGTGCGAAAGCGGCTTTACGTGAGGTGAGTGACGCCTCCGCTCATTCTCGCGCAAGCGGGAATCCAGATCGTCGCGCCAGCCCATCTTGGTATTAGCTTGGCCCCCGCCTTCGCAGGGACGAGCGCATGGCTACTCCGCCGGCGCCGGGCCGCCGAATAGACGCGGCAGCAGGCGGCCGCGGGTGCGCAGCGTCCATTGCGCCAGCCAATCGAGATAAAGATAAACCACCGGCGTCGTGTAGATGGTCAGAAGCTGGCTGATGATCAGCCCGCCCATGATCGCGATGCCGAGCGGGCGGCGGATTTCGCTGCCATTGCCGAAGCTCAAGGCGAGTGGCATCGCGCCGAGAATGGCGGCGCTTGTCGTCATCATGATCGGCCGGAAGCGCAAACGGCAGGCCTGATAGATCGCGTCGTAGCTGCTCAAGTGCTCGGCGCGTTTGGCTTCGATGGCGAAGTCGATCATCATGATCGCGTTCTTCTTGACGATGCCGATCAATAGAATCACGCCGATCAGGCCCATAATGTCGAATTGGGTGTGAAACAGCATCAGCGCCAACAGCGCGCCGACGCCGGCCGACGGTAGCGTGGACAAAATCGTGATCGGATGGATGTAGCTCTCGTAGAGGACGCCAAGGAGGATGTAGACCGCAGCAATCGCGGTGGCGATCAGGATCGGCTCGTTGTTGAGCGCCTCCTGGAATATCTGTGCGGTGCCAGCGAGGTTGCCGTGGATCGACGTCGGCATGCGGATCTTGTTGATGGCGTCGGTAATTTCGCTTGCCGCCGCGCCGAGCGAGGCGCCGGGCTGCAGATTGAACGAGATGGTGGAAGCGACGAACAGACCCTGATGGCTGACCGAAAGCGGCGCGTTACCGGCATTGTAATGGGCGATCGCGGCGAGTGGGATCATCTTCTCCGCGGCGGTCGAAACCGCGGCGCCTGACGAGGCGGTGCCCTTTCCTCGATTGCCGATTGCATTGTTCGAAGCGTTGCGCGCCGCGTTGTTGTTATTGGCCGCTGCGGCTGTTGCGCTCGTCGCGGCGGTGGAGGCGGCCGCGGCAGAGTTGGCGACGCTGACCGTCCCAAGCGGTGCATTCGAGATCGCCGTGCCTGCGGCCGGACCGCCGGAGGCGGTCACATAAATGTCGGCCAGCGCCGCCGGATACTGCGTGTAGCGCGGATCGATCTCCATCACGACGTGATATTGGTTGATCGCGCTGTAGATCACCGACACCTGGCGTTGCCCGAACGCGTCGTAGAGCGTGTTATCGATTTGCGCCAGCGTGATGCCGAGCCGCGAGGCAGTCGGACGGTCGATGATCAAATCCGATTCCAAGCCGCGCTGCTGCTGATCGGAGCTGACATCGGTCAGGACCGAACTGTGTTCGAGCTGTTGCACGAGAAGCGGCGTCCACTTCTGCAGTAACGCGGGGTCGTCGGATTGCAGCGTATATTGATACTGCGCGTTGGCTTGGCGGCCGCCCTGGCGGATGTCCTGGACCGCGACCAGAAACAGCCGGCCGCCCGGCACCTTGGCGAGCTGCGGACGCAGCCGCGCGATCACGCCGTCGATCGGCGGCCGCTGCGAAATCGGCTTTAAGGAAACGAAGACAGAGCCGGTGTTGATCTGGCCGAAGCCGCCGCCGCTGCCGACGCCGGTATAGCCGACGACGTGCTCCACCGCCGGATCTTTCTGCACGATGTCCATCATCTGGCGGAGCTTCTGCGTCATCAGCTGAAACGACACGCTTTGATCGGCTTGCAGCGTGCCGATCAGCCGCCCGGTATCCTGCTGCGGAAAGAAGCCCTTCGGCACGACATAGAAGAGAAAGGCATTGAGCGCGATCGCGGCGAAGAAAATGACTAGTACCAGGCGGCTGTGTTGGAGCGCCCAGACCAGCGAGCGCTCGTAGCCGCCGAGCACGCGTTCGAAAAAACTGCGGCGGTGTTGGCGCAGCCGTTCCGGCGCCCGCGGGCGCAGGAACAACGCGCACATCATCGGCGTCGTGGTCAGCGAGATCGCCAGCGAAATGAGAATGGCGAGCGACAGCGTCAGCGTGAATTCGCGGAACAGCCGGCCGAGAATGCCACCCATCAGCAGGATTGGGAGGAACACCGCGATCAGCGAGAGACTGATGGACAGTACGGTGAAGCCGACTTCGCGGGCGCCGACCAACGCGGCGCGCAGGCGCGGCATTCCGGCTTCCAAATGCCGAGAGACATTTTCCAGAACGACGATGGCGTCGTCGACCACGAATCCGGTGGCGATGGTCAGGGCCATCAGCGAGAGGATGTCGAGGCTGTAGCCGAGCAGATACATCGCAGCGAAGGTGCCGATGATCGAGACCGGCACCGCGACGAAGGGGATCATGGTCGAGCGCACGTCACGCAAGAACAGATAGACAACGAGGGTCACCAGCATGATCGCGATCACCAGCGTAACTTCAGTGTCGCGCAAGGACTGCCGGATGGTGATGCTGCGGTCGATGGCGATGGTGACGTTGACGTCGGCCGGCATCGCTGCTTCCAGAGCGGGCAGGGCGGCCTTCACGCTGTCGATGGTCTCGATAATGTTGGCGCCGGGCTGGCGGAACAGGATCACCAGCACCGAGGGCTGGCCGTTGGAGAGACCGAGATTGCGCACGTCCTCGACCGAATCGAGGACCTGGGCCACGTCCGACAGCCGCACCGCGGCGCCGCTCCGATAGGCGATCACCAGCGGCGCGTAATCGGCGGCCTTGATGGACTGATCGTTGGTGTAGATCTGAAAACGGCGCTCGCCCTCGTCGATCGTGCCCTTGGGACTATTGGCATTGGCCGAAGCGAGCGCCGCCCGCACATCTTCAAGCCCAATGCCGTATTTGAACATGGCGTTCGGATTGAGCTCGACGCGCACTGCCGGCAGCGCCGAGCCACCGATAATGACCTGGCCGATGCCGCCGATCTGCGACAGCTGCTGCTGAAAGACATTGCTCGCCGCGTCGTACATCTGGCCCTGCGTCAGCGTCTTCGACGTCATCGCCAGAATCAGGATCGGCGCGTCGGCGGGGTTCACTTTGCGATAAGTGGGATTGGTGCGCAGGCTGGTCGGCAGGTCGGCGCGCGCCGCGACGATCGCGGCTTGGACGTCGCGCGCGGCGCCGTCGATGTCGCGATTGAGGTCGAATTGCAGCGTGATACGGGTCTGGCCGATGCCGCTCTGCGAGGTCATCTCGGTGACATCGGCGATCTGGCCGAGATGACGCTCCAGCGGCTCGGCGACGCTGGTGGCGACGGTCTCGGGGCTGGCGCCCGGAAGCTGCGCGTTGACCGCAATGGTAGGGAAGTCGACCTGCGGCAGCGGCGCCACCGGCAGTTTGGAAAAAGCCAGCACGCCGGCGAGCGCGATGCCAAGCGTCAACAGCGTAGTCGCGACCGGCCGGTTGATGAATGGCGCGGAAATGTTCATTCGGCCGGCGCCCTTGGCGCGAGCGGGTTCGGCGGCCCAAGCGGGTTGGACGGCCGCCGTCCGGTCAGGCGCACCGCCAACCGGTCGAAATAGAGATAAATGACGGGCGTGGTGAACAGGGTCAGCATTTGGCTGACCACCAGTCCGCCGATGATCGCAATGCCGAGCGGCTGGCGCAGCTCTGATCCGGTGCCGGTGCCGAGCATCAGCGGCATGGCGCCGAGGATTGCCGCCATGGTCGTCATCATGATCGGCCGGAAGCGAAGGAGCGACGCCTGATAGATCGCCTCGCGCGGCGGCAGCCCCTCGCTGCGCTCGGCGTCGAGCGCGAAGTCGATCATCATGATCGCATTCTTCTTGACGATGCCGATCAACAGAATGATGCCGATGATGGCGATGACGTCGAGGTCATAGCGCAGCAGCATCAGCGACAAGAGCGCGCCGACGCCCGCCGACGGCAGCGTCGAGAGAATCGTGATCGGGTGGATGAAGCTCTCGTAGAGAACGCCGAGCACGATATACATCGCCACCACCGCGGCGATGATCAAAAATACTTCGTTGCTCAGCGAGGACTGAAAGGCGGCGGCGGTTCCCTGAAAGGCGGTGATGAAGCTCAACGGCAGGCCGAGCTGGGCTTCGGTCTGTTTGATGGCGTTGACGCTGGATTCCAGCGAGTAGCCCGGCGCGGTGTTGAACGAAACAGTGGTCGCGGGAAACTGGCCATAGTGCGTGACCAATAGCGGCGCGGCGCGCTGTTCGATATGGGCAACGGCCGATAGCGGTACCTGTCCGTTGGTCGAAGACGACGACGACGGCAGATAAAGCGAAGATAGCCCAGTCAGCGAGCGTTGCAGCGCCGGATCGATTTCGAGGATGACGCGATACTGGTTCGATTGCGTATAGATGGTCGAGATGATGCGTTGACCGAACGCATCGTAGAGGGCGTTATCCACCGTCGCGGGCGTGATGCCGAAGCGGCTCGCGGTGGCGCGGTCGATGACGATATCGACGGCGAGGCCCTGCTGTTGCAGATCGCTGGCAACGTCGGCGAGTTCGGGTCGCTCGCTCAGGGCTTCGACAAGCTTCGGCACCCAAGTGGCGAATTCCGACGGATTGGCGTCCTCCAGCACGAAGTGGTACGGCGCCCGCGCGATCGTCGCATCGATCGTCAGATCCTGCACCGGCTGCATGTAAAGCCGCATCCCGGCGACGCCCGACACCTCGTTCTGCAAGCGGCGGATGATCTGGCTTGCCGAGAGCGCGCGGTCGTCGTGCGGCTTGAGCGTGATCAGGAAACGGCCGGTATTGAGCGTCTGATTGGTGCCGTCGACGCCGATAAAAGAGCTGACATTCTCGACGTCGGGATCTTTTAGGATCGCCTCCGCCATTTTTTCCTGCTGTTCGACCATGGCCTGATAGGAGATGCTCTGCGACGCCTCCGAGATCGCCTGGATCAGTCCGGTGTCCTGGACCGGGAAGAAACCCTTCGGAATGACGACATAGAGCAGGATCGTGAGCGCAAGCGTGGCGAGCGCGACCAGAAGCGTCATCGGCTGGCGGTCGAGCACCCAATTGAGCGCGCTGCCGTAGTAAGCGATCACCGCGTTGAAAATCTGTTCGGCCTTCAAATCGAACCGTGTGCGCTCGCCGTCCGGGTGGTGGCGGATCAACTTGGCGCAGAGCATCGGCACCAGCGTGAGCGACACGATCGCGGAAATGACGATCGTGACCGCAAGCGTAATCGAAAATTCATGGAACAGCCGGCCGACCACGTCGCCCATGAACAACAGCGGAATGAGGACCGCGATCAGCGAGATCGTCAGCGATATGATGGTGAAGCCGATCTGTTCCGAGCCGCGCAGCGCCGCTTCCAACGGATCCATGCCGCTTTCGACATAGCGCGCGATGTTCTCGATCATCACGATGGCGTCATCGACGACGAAGCCGGTCGCGATCGTCAGCGCCATCAACGACAGGTTATCGAGGCTGAACCCCAACAGATACATGGCACCGAACGTGCCGACGAGCGATAGCGGCACCGAAAGGCTCGGAATGATCGTGCCGGGAAGCGTGCGCAGGAATACGAAGATGACGAGGACCACCAGCACCACGGCCAGCGCCAATTCGAATTCGACGTCGGCGACGGAAGCGCGGATCGTGACAGTCCGGTCGCTCATCACGCTGACATTCACCGCCGCGGGCAGTGTGGCGAGGATTTCCGGCAATACCGTCTGGATGCGGTCGACGACCGCAATGATGTTGGCGCCGGGCTGCCGCTGTACATTGATGATGATGGCGGGCGTGGTGTCGGCCCAGGCGCCGAGCTTGGAATTTTCCGGTCCGCTCACGATCGTCGCCACGTCGGAGAGGCGAACCGGCGCGCCGTTACGATAGGCGACGATCAGGGTACGGTATTGCTCGGCGCTGGTGACCTGGTCGTTGGCATTAATCGACAGCGCTTGTGTCGGGCCGTCGAAATTGCCCTTCGGCGTGTTGACGTTGAGGTTGCCGAGCGTGGTACGGACGTCGTCAATGTTCAGTCCGTAAGCCGCGAGCGACTGCGGATTGACCTGAATGCGCACCGCCGGACGCTGCCCGCAGCTGATGGTGACGAGCCCGACGCCGGACAATTGCGAAATCTTTTGCGCAAGTCTCGTCTCGCTGAGATCCTCGAGATCGGTCAGCGCCATGGTTTTCGACATGACCGCGAGCGTGAGGATCGGCGCGTCGGCCGGATTGACCTTCGAATAGATCGGCGGCGCCGGCAGATCGGACGGCAATAAGTTGCCGGCGGCGTTGATCGCCGCCTGCACCTGCTGTTCGGCGACGTCGAGAGAAAGATCGAGGGCAAATTGGAGCGTGATCACCGAGGCGCCGGCCGAGCTGGCCGAGGTCATTTGATTGAGGCCCGGCATCTGGCCGAACTGGCGCTCCAACGGCGCGGTGACCGATGACGTCATCACCTCCGGGCTGGCGCCGGGATAAAGCGTCTGCACCTGGATGGTCGGATAGTCGACCTGCGGCAGCGTCGAGAGCGGCAGAAACATATAGGCGACCATGCCGGACAGCATGATCGCCGCCATCAACAGCGAAGTCCCGACCGGGCGCAGAATGAAAGGCTCGGAGACGTTCATCGCACCGCTTCACCGCTGCGCATCGCG
>DASXJB010000191.1:0-2316 GCA_036497645.1 Xanthobacteraceae bacterium | reverse complement strand
GTGTTCCCGTCGATCGCGTTCCGGCTTGGCTTCATCGCGATCAACCGCAAATCGGGAATAAAAAATCCCAAAGGCCTCGCCGGCAAGCGGATCGGCGTGCCGCTGTATACGATGACGGCGGCGATTTTCATCAATGGCATTCTCAAGAACGAATTCGGTGTCGATCTGTCGAACGTGCGCTGGGTGCAGAGCGCGATGAATACCGAAGGCGCGCACGGCAGTCCGACCGTGCTGCCGCTCCTCAAAA
This sequence comes from Xanthobacteraceae bacterium, assembly GCA_036497645.1. Classification (GTDB taxonomy): domain Bacteria; phylum Pseudomonadota; class Alphaproteobacteria; order Rhizobiales; family Xanthobacteraceae; genus BOG-931. Next base: position 2,069 of record DASXJB010000191.1, on the reverse strand, counting down.
AAATCTCGATCGAAAACAACACCACCGGCAAGACGCTCGGCCAGCTCCTTGCCGAGGGCGCGATCGATGCCACGCTCGGCACCAGCCTGCCGAACGAGATCCGTAGCAATCCTGACGTGGTGCGGCTATTCCCCAACTACGTCGATGTCGACAAGGATCTCTACAAGCGCAAGAAGATCTACCCGATCATGCATCTGGTCGCGATCAAAAAGAGCGTCTACGAACGCTATCCGTTCGTCGCTACGAGCCTTTACGATGCTTTTGTCCAATCGAAACAGATCGCGCTGGGGAAATTGTTCAATCTGCGGGCGGTGCGCTATATGACGCCGTTCTTGATGCGCGAGATCGACGACATCTGGGAAGTCTTCAATGGCGATCCGTGGCCGTACGGCATCGAGCCGAACCGGCAGACATTGGAGGCGCTGGTGCAGTATCAGCAGGACCTGGGCTTGATCGACAAGCCGGTCAAGGTCGACGATCTGTTTGTCTCGACCTATGGGTGATTAGCGATGAGCCCTTCGGAACGTCATTCCGGATTGCCGCGAAGCGGCAAGTCCGGAATCCATAGTCGCTGAGCCGGGATTATGGGTTCCGGGTTCCCTCGCTTCGCTCGGGCCCCGGAATGACGAATTATCAAAACCAACGGATTCAAAATGAGCCAACTCGAAGACCTGCTGCGCGCTCTCGTGGTCGCCAATCGCATTCTCGCCAATGAAGACGTGGTCGACGCCTATGGCCATATCAGCGTGCGTCATCCCGACAATCCGAAGCGCTTTTTCATGGCGCGCTAGCTGGCCCCGGAACTGGTCGAGCGGGCCGATCTGATCGAGTTCGACGCCGAAGGCGAGCCGGTCAACGATAAGCGTCAGCCCTATCTCGAGCGCTTCATCCATGTCGCGATTTTGGAGGCGCGGCCGGACGTCACCGCGGTGGTGCATGCGCATGCTGAGGACACGCTGCCGTTCGGCCTGGTCAAAGCGCCGCTGCAGCAGGTGATCCATTCCGGCAGCTTCATCGGCGGCAAGGTGCCGGTGTGGGACATCCGCAAAAAATTCGGCGACACCAATCTCCTCGTGACCGACATGGCGCAGGGCCGCGATCTCGCCAAATGTCTCGGCGCCGGTAATGTTGCGCTGATGCGCGGCCACGGTTTTGCTTCCGCCGCGCGCTCGATCATCGAAGTGGTGCGGCTCTCGGTCTATCTGCCGCGTAATGCGCGGGTGCAGATGAATGCGATGCGGCTCGGCGGCAAACCGATCCCGCTGTCGAAAGGCGAGATCGCCACGCGCGCCGCCGGGTACAAGCCGCATGCGCCGGAGACTTGGCGCGCCTGGCAATATTGGGCGACGCGCGCCGGCTGCGGCGCAATGATCGGCGAACCGCGTCATTACGCGCCGAAGAAGTGAAATTTTTTCACTAATTTGTGCGGCGGCGCTGCTGCGGCTTTTCTTTCTTTCAATCATAACGTGTGGCAGGCTGTGGATGCACGTCATCCACTCCGCTGCGATTCGTATCTCGGGTCGCCGACAATTCCAACGACTTTAGTCAATCGCCCAACGAGGAAACCTCCAATGATCCCGCGTACCATTTTGTTTGCTGCCGCGGCAGTTGTTGCCGCTCTTGCCATGCAGAGTTCGGCGCAGGCGCTCACGATCACCGAGTGCAGCGCCAAGTACAAAGACGCAAAAGCCGCCGGCACGCTCAACGGCGCGAGCTGGAATGACTTTCGCAAAAGTCAGTGCGATCTGGCACCGGCCAAGCGGCCAACGACCGCGGCCGGCTTGGATGCCACTATCGTCGCTGCCAACGCAGTTTTCCCGACCGCGGTTGACGGAACGCGCGCGGCGCAAGACCTGCCTCGATCAATACAAGGCAAACAAAGCGGCCAATGCCAATGGCGGTCTGAAATGGCTGCAGAAGGGCGGCGGCTACTACAGCCAATGCGTCAAGAAGCTGAAGGGTGCGGCGTAGTTCGTCGTTGCGAGGAGCGATAGCGACGGAGCTTGTCGTCGGGCAGGCCACTTCGGGCCGGACCCGTTGGCTCGCAATGACGATGGTGGCCCGTTTGG
>DASXJB010000190.1:0-39509 GCA_036497645.1 Xanthobacteraceae bacterium | reverse complement strand
GTGCTCTTGCCGGCGCCGTTGGCGCCGATCACCGCGACCGCTTCGCCGCGCGCGACGTCGATCGAGACGCCGAACAGCGCCTGGAAGTCGCCGTAAAAGGCTTCGAGGCCGTGAACCGCGAGCAACACCTCAGGCATCGGCCGCTATTCCCATATAGATTTCGGCGACCTGCGGACTTTTGATCACCGCATGCGGATCGCCGTCGGCAATGAAGGCGCCGTTGTGCAGGACGAGCAGCCGGTCGATGCTGGCGAGCAAAGCATGCACGACATGCTCGATCCAGACGATCGACACCCCGCTCTGCCTGATTTCGCCAATGAGCGCGATCAGCGCCCGGCACTCGTGCTCGGTGAGGCCGCCGGCGACCTCGTCGAGCAGCAGCACCGCAGGTTCTGACGCCAAAGCGCGCGCCAATTCGAGCCGCTTGCGGTCGAGCAATGTAAGCGTGCCGGCCAGCCGGTTGGCTTTGCCAGCAAGACCGCAGCGCTTAAGGATCGCCATGCAGCTTTCGTAAGCGTCGCGCTCGCGCCGGCCGCCGCCGAATGCCGCCGCGACGACGAGATTTTCGAACACGCTCATGCCGGAAAACGGCTGCGGAATCTGAAACGAACGGCCGATGCCAAGCGCGCAACGCTGCGCCGGCGGCAGTGCGGTGATGTCGCGGCCGGCATAAACGACGCGCCCGGAATCCGGTGCGATCGTGCCGCTGATAATGCCGAACAGCGTGGTCTTGCCGGCGCCGTTCGGCCCGATAATGCCGAGCGCCTCGCCTTCTCCGAGCTGAAGGTCGACGCGATCGGCCACGACGATCGCGTCGAAGCGTTTTGAGATTTGTTCAAGCGCGAGCAGCGGCACGGGCGTAGCCATCATTCGGCCGCCTGTGCGGCTTTCGCCTTCTGTATCGCCGACCAGATCGCATAAGGCGTCGCCGGCATGGCGATCTCGCGCACCCCGAGCGGGCGCAATGCGTCGAGAATGCCGCTGACGACCGCGGCCGGCGCGGCGGTGATGCCGCCTTCGCCGCCAGCTTTGATGCCGAGCGGATTGGTCGGCGAGAGCACTTCGGCGATCTCGACGGCGAAGGCCGGCAGCGTGTCGGCGCGCGGCATGGCGTAGTCCATCAGCGAGCCGGTCAGCGGCTGGCCGGAATCCGGATCGAGATAAATCTGCTCGGACATCGCCTGGCCGACGCCTTGCGCGATCGCGCCGTGGGTCTGGCCGTGCACGATCAAGGGATTGATGCATCGCCCGACATCGTCGACCGAGGCATAGCGGGTGATTTGCACCTCACCAGTGTCCGGATTGATCTCGATCTCGCAGATCGCGGTGCCATTAGGAAAAACCGGGTCGTGCATCTCGTTGTCGGTCACGACCGCGAGGCCGTCCCTGAGCTTTTCCGGAAGCGCAAGCTGCGCCGCCTCGCGCGCCAGTTCGAGAAAATCGAAGGTGCGATTAGTGTCGCGCGAGGCGAAACGGCCGTCATTGAAGGAAACATCTTCCGCCGCGGTGCCCATTACCAGCGCGGCGATCTCTTTGCCTTTGCCGATCAGCGCGACCGCCGCTTTGGAAAACACGGTGGCGGCGTGGCGCATCGAGCGGCCAGAATGCGAGCCGCCGCCAACCTGCACCACGTCGGTATCGCCGAGAATGATGCGCACGGCGTCGCTCGGCACGAACAAGAGATCTGAAATGACCTGCGCGAAACTCGTCTCGTGACCCTGACCGGACGGCTGGGTGCCGATGATCACGTCGACGCGGCCTTCCGGCTGCACTTTGATGCGCGCCTGCTCGCGCGGCGCACCGATCGAGGACTCGACGTAGTTGGCAAGACCCAATCCGAGCAGCTTGCCGCGGCGGCGCGCCTCGCGGCGGCGCGCGGGAAAGCCTTTCCAGTCGGCGAGCTCCATCGCCCATTTCATGTTTTCTGCGTAGCGGCCGCTGTCATAGAGCATGCCGACGGCGTTGCGATAAGGCATGGCGTCGGAGCGGATCAGATTCTTGCGCCGGAGCGCGATGCGATCCAGTCCGAGTACATCGCCGAGCTCATCGGCGGCGATATCGACGAGGCGCTCGATCGCGTATGTCACTTCCGGCCGCCCGGAACTGCGATAGGCCTGCGTCGGCATGGTGTTGGTGAAAACCGCGAGCGCGCGAAGCGTCGCCGCTGGAATGGCGTAAGAGCCGGGAATGAGCCCTGCCCCCTTGCTCAGGGGCGACAGCGAAACGCAATGGGCGCCAACATTGCTGATGTTGGTGGCGCGCATCGCCAGCATGCGGCCGTCTTCGTCCAGCGCCAGCGCGACCTCACTGACAAGATCGCGGCCCTGATAATCGCTCAAGAAGGCTTCCGCGCGGGTTGCGGTGAATTTCACCGGGCATCCGAGTTTCTTCGCCGCCCACAGCACCAGGGCGAATTCGACGAAGACGCGGTTGCGGGTGCCGAAATTGCCGCCGACGTCGTAGGACAATACCCGCAACTTCTCGGGCGCGATGCCGAGCACGCTTGCGAGTTCGCGCTTTTGCCGCACTGCGCCGCCCGAGCCGGCGTAAAGCGTGTAGCGACCGGTCGCGGCGTCGTAGGCGGCGAGCGCGGCGCGCGGTTCGAGCGGCACACCGGTGACACGGCCGATGTGGAATTTGCGGCTCACGACATGCGCGGCGCGGGCAAAGGCCGCATCGGTCGCCGCGGCGTCGCCGAAAGTCGTATCGACGCAGATGTTGTTGGGCGCGTCATCCCACAGCGCTGGCGCGCCCGGAACCATGGCGTCCTCGGAATGCAGCACGAACGGCAATTCCTGATAGCGCATGGCGACCGCTTCGGCCGCGTCCATCGCCTGTGCCTTGGTGCCGGCGACGACCATCGCCACCGCCTCCCCGACATGGCGCACGCGATCCGCCGGCAACACCACATGCGGGCCGGCGAACACCGCGCCGCCGCCGGGCCCGGTGAGCTTCATGTCGTATTTGGTCTTGGGCACCGGATCGTGCGGAATCGGCGCAAGACCTTCGGCGGCGCAATCGGCGCCGGTGAAGACGCCAAGCACACCGGGCATGCTTTTTGCCGCCGCGACATCGATCGCAACGATGCGCGCATGCGGATATGGCGAGCGCACCATCGCCGCATAGGCTTGACCGTCAAGATTGAAATCGTCGGTGAAACGGCCCTTGCCGGTGACGAGCCGCTCGTCCTCTTTGCGCGGCAGCGGCTTACCGATGAAGCGATACGGGCGCTCCGGTCCTCCGGTATCGTTCATCGCATCTCGTTGTTTTGCTTCGCATCTTTGCGCATGATCCTATCCGAAAACCGGTTCCCACTTTTCGGGATCATGCGTTTAACATTCTCTTGCGCATGATCTTGTCCGAAAATCGGTTCCCACTTTTCGGGATCATGCGTTAGGCGACACGCTTGAATTCCTGCTGGCGGCGCCGCAGCCGATGCTCATCGACGTCGATGCCGAGTCCGGGCCGCTCCGGCACTTCGACATGGCCGGCGTCGACGCGCAACGGTGCCGCAGTGACGTCCTCGGCAAGGCCGCTCGAGGTAATGGTGAGGCCCCAGGCGAGCGCCGGCGCCACCGCGGCCAGATGCACGGCGGCGGCCGAAGCGAGGCTTGTCTCGCCGGTCTTGCACGAAATATTGAGCTGCATGCCAAGCTGCCCGCATAGCCGGCTTGCCGCGAACAGCCCGGACAGTCCGCCGAGCTTGATTGCCTTGAGACTGACGCCGCGTGCGGCCTTGCGCTCGTGATGCCGGGCGATGTCGTCGAGCGAGTGAATGCCCTCGTCGGCGCCGATCGGCACCTTGGTGGCCGCGGCGATGCGGCTCATGCCATCGAGATCGTGGGCACTGACCGGCTGTTCAAAAAAATCGAGCCCGCAATCGCCGATGCCGCGCAGAAAGGTGAGCGCGCCATCGACGGAAAAGCCCTGATTGGCATCGGCCGAAACCAGGCACGGCTCGCCGGCTTGCGCTTGGCGCTCAAGCGCTTGGCCCTTAAGCGCTTGGCCTTTGAGCGCCTGGCACAGCATCATCGTGCGTACCGCGTCGGCCTCGGGCGAGCCCAATCCGACCTTGATCTTGAAAGCGCGGTAGCCCGCATTCCAGCGCGCTTGCGCGTCGCGCAAATCGGCTGCCGCATCTTCCGATCCAATAACCGCGAGAACCGGCATGCGGCTGCGCTGCTTGGTGCCGAACAAAGCATAGACCGGCCGCTCGCTAGCGCGTCCGACCAGGTCGTGGAGCGCCATGTCGATCGCGGCCTTGGCGCCGCTATTGCCGTAGAGCTGCGCGTCCATGGCCGCAGCGGCGCCGGCGAAATCGTAGGCCGCGCGGCCAAAGAGCTTGGGCCGCATCAGCTCAATCGCCGCCATCATGCCGGCAATGGTTTCTCCGGTCATGGTCGGCGCCGCCGCCGCTTCGCCCCAGCCGACCGCGCCGGCGTCGGATTCGATGCGGACGAACACGTTCTCGGCCTGCGCCACCGTCTCGCCGGCCATTTGCACCGGCTTCTTCATCGGCAGCCGGACGGCGATGGCTTCGATCGTCTTAATTTTCACGGTGTATTTGCTCGCGCCGATTGGGCCGCGCCGCGACCTAACGCGGCGGCAAGCGAATTGTAGCGGCAGGCTAGGCGGGTCGACAAGGAGCGCGGGCGGATAAAGCGGCCGCGAATGCAGCGCCGATCAAGCTAATGCTGGGGGATCGCGGCGGGTCACTCCGCCGCGATACGATAGGCGGGATCGATTGCAGCTTCGCCATTCGACGCCTCGGCGGCGGCGACCGGCTCGGCGGATGGCTTGACGGCCCGGCAAATATAGTACGAGCTGAACAAATATTTTCGCATCTCGAAATCGCCGCAGAGCGCGGCGAGTTCCCGCCACGGCTGGATGAGCGGGTTGCCCAGCATCGTGCGTTTCATCAGCCACAAGCTGAACGGCAACAGCCATTTGGCGGAGCGCCCGGAGGGCAGCCGCGCATCCATGATGACAAGCCGTCCGCCCGGCCGCAGCGCCTCCCAGGCGCAGCGCAATACCGTCCGGTGGCGCGGCATGATGTTGTAAGACAGGCAGAACAACACGCCGTCGAGCGGCTCGGGCGCGACAAAGTCGGCGGCGTCGTATTCGTAAAACGCGACATTACGCCGGCGCTCGCTGGCGCAGCGCGCCCGCGCCCTTTGCAACATGCCGGGAGAAAGGTCGACGCCATAGACGCGTCCGCCTGGCCCGACCGCGTCGGACAAATAGGCAAGGCCGATTCCGGTGCCGCAGCCGATTTCCAGCACGCGCTCGCCGCCGCGCAACCTCAGATGCTCGACGGCGCTGCGGCGCAGCCCCGGCGGCAGAAACAACAAACGGTCGAACAATGGAATGAATTTGGCCAAGCGATCATAGCGGCGCTTGACCGTCGCGCGGTCGCAGTCCACCAGCTGTTGTCCACGACGCCCCGCCCCCGACGCGCACTCCGGCATCCCACCGCCGAAGTCGCAAGTGACTTCGCCGCGTCTGGCAGCGTCACTTTTGTTCTGACCGATCTTGCATCTCAGTATTGCTTCTCCATAGACAAACACGCGGTGTCATATGGACGCAACCATGCCGCTGAACTTGCAGCTTCGCGAGGGCATTGCATCGGTCAGCGTGCGGCGATATCTCAGCCATAGGCCATCGCGTGAAAATAATTCACCGCTGAGGGCGGCAACGGCGTCCGAAATCGTGTGGGAGCTCGGATGATGCGCGTAAGATGGGCGATCGCCGCCGCGGCTGCTGTGCCGCTGTTTTGGTCCGTTCCGGCGCAGAGCGCCGGCCAATGGTCGCCGGCGGGATTGTGGCAAACGGTTGATTCAGACACCAAACAGCCAACCGGCTGGTTTCTGATCAGCGATCACAACGGCGTATTCGACGGCATTATCGCGAAAATGTTTCTCAAGCCCGGCGAAGATCCGAATGCGATTTGCGATAAATGCAAGGACGATCGCCACGACCGCACCTGGCTCGGCTTGGAGATCATCCGCGGCATGAAACCAGAGGGCGAAGACAAATTCGGTGGCGGAACCATCCTCGATCCGCGCGACGGCAAAATCTACAAAGCGACGATGAAGGTCACTCCGGACGGGCAGACTTTGGTGGTGCGCGGCTATATCGGGTTCGAATTGCTCGGACAGAACCAATATTGGACGCGCTTGCCGGATTCCGCCTATAGCGCGCTGGATCCGTCGGTCAATCCCAATCCGGCCGTCAACCAGAATCCGGCGCAGAATCCCACGGCCAGTCAGAAGCGGCCGCCGCCCGCGCACAAATCCGAAGCGCCGCTGCAATTGCGCAGCACTGTCGGGCAGTAATCTCAATGCATCCAATTACCCTGCCCCGGAAGGGGAGGTGAACATGAGCGAACAGCTGACCAATTCGGCTTAGTCGCTCGGGTCGATCTGGCGCGGCTTGCCCATCAGCACCGGCTGAAACAAGGCCGCAGCGGCCATCGTGGTCAACAGCGAGATCGCCAGCAGCTTGCCCATGCTGGAGGTGCCCGGATGACTGGAAAACCACAGCGAGCCGAACGCGGTCGCGGTGGTGCATGCGGAAAACGTCACCGCCCGCGTCAGCACCGATTGCAAGAGATTGGTCTGCCCTTCGCGCCAGGCCATGATGTAATAGATCTTGAAAGCCACGCCGACACCGAGCAACAACGGCAGGGCGATGATGTTGGCGAAATTCAGCGGCAGGTCGATCAGCACGCAGATTTCCAGCGTCACGACGCCGGCGAGCAGCAGCGGCACCAGCGTGAGCAGCACATCGCCGAACCGGCGCAGCATGATCCACAGCAGAACACCGATCGACAACAGCGCGCAGGCGCCGGCTTCAAGGAAAGCGATAACCACCTCGCGCCGCGCTTCGAGGATCGAAATCGGGCCCTCGGTCGCCTCGGGCGCGACCGCCTGCACCGCGCGGGCGAAAGTTTGCAGTACCTCGTTGTTGCTGGAATCGCCGCTCGGCGCTACGTCGATGCGCGCGCGGCCGTCCGGCGTCACCCATTCCCGCACCAGTTCCGGCGGCAGATTGGCGCGCGTGACCTCGTGCGCGGTCAATAGATTGCGCAAGTCGTCGAGCGCGATCCGCAGCGGCTGCACGACGATGTCTTGCACGCGCTCGCGTACCGCGGGATCGGCCTTCGACAACGCCGTCATGGCGTCGGCGAGGCGCCGCGCGGCAACCGCGCCGGCGCCATTGCCGTTGCCGGCAAGCCGTTTGAGCGCGTCGACCGTGGAGCCCATCATGCTGACATTTTGTGCGTCGGTCGGCGGCGGGCTGGGCGCGGTGGGATTGAGCAATGGCAGCAACACCTTCGCCGCGTTCTGGATCAGCGGCAGTTTCTGCTGCTGATCGGCGGGGATAAAATTCGACAACGTCGTCGCACGCGCGACCTCGGGCAAGGCGCGCAGTCTCGTCGCCAGCCGATCGGCCGCCTCGAGCGACGGCTCGAGCACCTGGATATCATTGAAGCCGCTGTCGGGATCGTCCTTCAGGGACAGATAGGTCGAAACCGCCTCCGTACTGGGGCTGCGCAAATTGATCGGATTGAAATCGAAGCGCAGCCAATAAAGCAGCGGCAATCCGGCGGCCACCACGACCGCGGTCACGATCAGGATCGCCATCCGATGGCGTTCCAGGAAGCGATCGACCGGCGCCAGCACCGCATAGCCAAGCTGTTCCGTCTCGCCCGGCGGCTTGAGCACGCTGAGCAGCGCCGGCAACAACGTAATGCTGGTGGCAAATGCGATCAGCATGCCGATGCCGGCAATGAGCCCGAGTTCGGACACGCCTTTGTAGACCGTGGGCAGGAACGACAGGAATCCGGCGGCGGTTGCGAGCGCGGCCAGCGTCAGCGGCGCGCCGGCGCGCCGGCCGGTCTGCAGCAGCGCCTCATGCAAATCGTCGGTGCTGTGGCGCTCGGCGCGGTAGCGCACGCTGAACTGGATGCCGAAATCGACACCGAGGCCAACGAAAAGGACGGCAAAATAAACCGAGATCAGATTGAGCGTGCCCACCAACATCATGCCGACCGCCGCCGTGATGGAAAGACCCACGGCGACGCAAACGAACACCGCGAAAATGATCCGCATCCAGCGCAAAGCCAGCCACAGGATGAGGAGCACGATGGTGATGGTCACGGTGGCGTTGAGCGCCGCATTTTCCTTGATCGTGGAGAATTCCTCGTCCGCCATCGGCACCGGTCCGGTGAGTCGGAGCTGCGCCTGATATTTGCCGCCGAGATCGAGGTCGGCCGCGGCTTTGCGGATGGCGTCGGTCGCGCGCTTACCGGGTTCAAGCTCGGAGTAATCGAGCGTGGCGCGGATTTCGAGGAAGCGAACGAGATCGCCGGACGCTGGCGCATGGCCTTGCACCAGCTCGTACCAGGAAAAATCCGCCTGCTTTCCCGCATTCGCCTTTTCGATCGTGTCGGCGGCGAGCGTCATCGGCCAGGCCATATTTTCGAGCGTGATCTGGCCGCCTTGGACGCCGAGCAGCCCGAATTGGAGCGTCTGGATGACGCCGCGCAGCGACGGGTCGCCGGCCAGCACCTGCACCAGGCGCTGCGCCTGCGTGAGCATTTTCATTTGCGACGTGAGATCGGCCGTCGCTTCGAACAACAGCCCTTCCTGAGCAAAGAACCGCCCGCCTTTGGGCTGCTCGATCGAGCGAAACAGACCCTTTTGCTGCGACAGCCGTTGCGCCAGCGCGTTGGTAGCGCCCTCGACCAGTTCCGCAGTCGGTGCATTGACCACGGCGACGATCAATTCGAAATGGGGAAACGCCTTCTCCATTTCAGCTTCGCGCTGCCGCCATGAAAGGTTCGGTGAAATGAGCTTGTTGACGTCGGTCGTCATCGCGAAATGCGTCACCGCATACCAGGATGACACCACGCCAAGCAGGACCGAGAGAATGATCACCGGCACCGCGTATTGCGTGCAGAAGCTGATCGCGCGGACGACAAAGCTGGTGACTATTCTCATGATTGCCGGCGGATTGCGATGATCTGGGGCTTGAGCGTTGGCGGGCAGGCGCGGTTTCAGGCGTTACGACAAGGGCAAAATGGAGGCATGGGGAGCAGCCTTAAGCCCGCCTCTAAATGCCCGAATGCGCGCAAAAGTGAAATCGTGGTTATATTCCTAGCCGCGATCCGACCTATGCGCCAGTTATTCAAGGGCTATGCGTTATCGCAGAGGGGTTTGTCCGCGAGGCCGGCGGTTGACGGACGCATCCCGCAAAACCAATAGCCGTCGCCGCGAACCGGTTGCAATGTAGGGCGTTGGACTTTTGGGTATTGGGCAGGGTGTTTTCCGGGCCCGCCGGCGGCTTTCCTCCGCGGCTTCTGGACAAGTAAGGGCATTTTCGCTCAAAGGTGGGGTTTAAGCTTGGGTTTAAGCGGCTCGTTGTTTGAACAATTCTCGGCATTGGCCGTCCGGCGGCAGTCCGGGGCGTGCAAGGAAATGAGATAAACACTTGAAAATAATGGGTTAGCAGAGCTACCGCAGCCGCCCAGCGCGACATAGATAATGCCGAATATGCCGTGCCCCGGCGCCTTGCGCCGGCGGAACGCAAAGAAGTTGAACGCAAAGCCAAACGCAAACCGGTGCTGAACCGGGAGGTCTTGATGAAAGTGATACTGGCCCAGCCTCGTGGTTTTTGCGCGGGCGTGGTGCGCGCCATCGAAATCGTCGAGCGAGCGCTGCAGAAGTTCGGCCCGCCGGTTTATGTCCGCCACGAGATCGTCCACAACAAGCATGTGGTGGAGAGCCTCAAAGCCAAAGGCGCGCGCTTTGTCGAAGACCTTTCCGAAGTGCCGCCCAATGCGGTGACGATCTTCAGCGCCCACGGCGTCGCCAAGAGCGTCGAGGAAGAGGCTGCCTCACGCAATCTGCCGGTGCTCAACGCGACCTGTCCCCTTGTCACCAAGGTGCACAACCAGGGCAAGCGCTATGTCGCGCAGGGCCGCCGCCTCATTCTCATCGGCCATGCCGGCCATCCCGAAGTCGAAGGCACGATGGGCCAGATCGCCGAGCCGGTGACTCTGGTCCAGACCGAGCACGACGTGGACACGCTCGACATTCCTTCCGACACGCCGGTCGCCTACGTGACGCAGACCACGTTGAGCGTGGACGACACCCGCGGCATCATCGCCGCGCTTCACAACCGCTTCACCAATATCGTCGGGCCGGAGACGCGCGACATCTGCTACGCGACGCAGAATCGCCAGACCGCGGTTCGTGAATTGAGCAAGCTTGTCGACGTCATTCTGGTGGTCGGCGCCAAGAACAGCTCTAACTCCAATCGGCTGCGCGAGATCGGCGAGGAGGCCGGCACGCCGAGCTACCTGATCGCCGACGGCAGCGAGCTCGATCCGAGCTGGTTCCGCAACGCCAAGACCGTCGGCATCACCGCCGGCGCATCGGCGCCGGAAGTGCTGGTTGAAGACGTCATCGAGGCGTTGCGCCGGCTCAATCCGGTCGACGTCAGCCAGCTCACCGGGCGGCACGAAACAATTGAATTCCGCTTGCCGCCGGAACTCACCGACGGCGCCACCGTTGCCGCCACGCGGGCCGCGGAAGCTATCTAGCCATCAAAGACAATAACGACGAGGACAAGAACCTTGGGCGTATCATTGCGACAAAAAGTCAAAGTCGGCGCTTATGTGCTCCGCCAGCGTCTCGCCGGGCGAAAGCGCTATCCGCTCGTACTCATGCTCGAGCCGCTGTTTCGCTGCAATCTGTCATGCTTCGGCTGCGGCAAGATCGATTATCCGGACGCCATCCTCAACAAGCGGCTTTCGGTGCAGGAATGCCTCGACGCCGTGGACGAATGCGGCGCGCCGATGGTGGCGATTCCGGGCGGCGAGCCGCTGATCCACAAGGAGATCGGCGAAATCGTCAAAGGCATCGTCGCCCGCAAGAAATTCGTGTCGCTGTGCACGAACGCGCTGCTTCTGGAAAAGAAGCTGCATCTGTTTGAGCCTTCGCCTTATCTGTTCTTCTCCGTGCATCTCGACGGCATCAAGGAGCACCACGACAAGTCGGTGTGTATGGACGGCGGCTTCGAGAAAGCCGTCGACGCGATCAAGGCGGCCAAAGCCAAGGGTTTCACCGTCAACGTCAACTGCACGATCTTTGACGGCCATCCGGCCGAGGACATCGCCAAGTTCCTCGATCTCACCACCGAGCTCGGCGTCGGCGTCTCGATCTCGCCCGGCTACGCCTATGAACGCGCGCCGGACCAGGAACACTTCCTCAACCGGCGCAAGACCAAAGAGCTGTTCCGCAAAGTGTTCGCGCTCGGCAAGGAAAAGAACTGGAACTTGACACATTCCAGCATGTTCCTCGACTTCCTCGCCGGCAATCAGGAATTCCATTGCACGCCATGGGGCATGCCGACGCGCAACGTCTTCGGCTGGCAGAAGCCGTGCTACCTACTCGGCGAAGGCTATGCCAAGACGTTTACGGAATTGATGGAGGCGACGGACTGGGATGCCTACGGCACCGGCCGCTATGAAAAGTGCGCGAACTGCATGGCGCATTGCGGCTACGAGGCAACCGCCGCCGAAGCAATGATGGCGCATCCGCTGGAGGCGTTCGGCATCGCGCTGCGCGGCGTGCGCACCGAAGGCCCGATGGCGCCGGAAATCGATCTCTCCAATCAGCGCCCGGCGCAATACATGTTCGATAGCCAAGTGCAATTGCGCTTGTCGGAAATCCGCGCCAACGAAGCGCGCGAGAAGGCGGCGAAACAAGAAGCTAGCAAGGACGCGCGCACCTCAGCCAGCGCGGCGTAGCACTTTCGCTCCACACCAGTGATCGTCACCACCGGGCATAGTCGTTCGCGGAACGGCGTCGCTTTGCTCGCCTATGCCACGCCGTCCATGCTGCGTTTCCGCAATCGCTTGAGAGAAGCTGATCGTCCGCACGGATGCCCGGGTCAAGCCCGGGCATGACAAAAGAATTGTTCAGATGAAACGGCGAATCCGCTTCGCTATTCCGTCTGGCGTGTTTCCGCCGCGCTCGCTACGAGTCTTCGCCGTCGGCGCCGAGTGCGACCGTCGTGTCGGTCAGTTCCGGCTCATGGACCTCGAGCTTCGGCGGATTGGAGTCGGTCCAGTTTGCAACATTGACCAGCACGCCAACCTCACCAATGCTTGACGGCGGAACTTCGAGCGCGGCTGCGGCAGGTTCGAGGATGTTGAGTCCCGAACCGTCGAGGAAATAGGTGTGATCGCCGAAGATCCGGTTGAGCTGCGGAACCAGGGGATGGTCGTCAGGCAACGGCTCAACCTGGAGCTGACTGACCGTCCGCGCGACCTGTGCCGTATTGAGCTTCATCGCGTCCTCCTTTTGCTCGAAGTTGCAGCGTGCCCGTCCTCCCGCAACGCCAAGCATTGCGGGAACTTCTCTGACCGGCATCGGTATCAGACCTCCCACCGCACGGTGGTCGTACGGCCAACGCCGCTGGTCGGCACCGGTTCAAATGGAACCGGATCACGCGATCAAGTCGATTAAAAAATGGGATGGCTTCCCGGCGCTCACATCCCGAACGTCACCCGCTTGGCATTGCCGCGCTTAAGATTGCGGTAGCGCGCCAGCGCCCACAGCGGAAAATATTTCGCATAGCCGTGGTAGCGCAGATAGAACACGCGCGGAAAACCGGTCGCGGTGTAGCGCGGCTCGCTCCAAAAACCGTTCGCGCTCTGGGTCTCCGCGAGATATTGGATGCCGCGCGCCACCGCGGGATGATCGGGCGCGCCCGCCGCGATGAGGCCAAGGACAGCCCAGGCGGTTTGCGAGGCGGTGGACGGCGCGCGCTCGTAGCCGTGGTAATCGAGCCTGTAGCTCGAGCCATCTTCGCCCCAGCCGCCGTCGGGATTCTGAATGGCGGCGAGCCATTCCACCGCTTTGCGCATTTCCGGCGCTTCCGCCGCAACGCCCGCTGCGTTGAGCGCGCACAATACCGACCAGGTGCCATAGATGTAATTCATGCCCCAGCGGCCATACCACGAGCCGTCGGGACGCTGGGTCCGGCGCAGATACGCAAGCGAACGTTCGGCCGGCGCGCTCTTGACCTCGCCGAGCTGCGCCAGCATCGACAGGCAACGTGCGCTGACATCCTCGGTCGGCGGATCGAGCAGCGCACCGTGGTCGGCGAACGGAATATTGTTGAGATAATAATATTCATTGTCGGCGTCGAAGGCGCCCCAGCCGCCGTTGACGCTCTGCATGCCGACGATCCACTCCTGTGCGCGTTCGATCGCGGCGGCGTAATCTCCCTGCCCCGTTTCCTGCATACGGTCGAGCGCCATCGCCACCACAGCGGTGTCGTCGACGTCGGGATAATGCGCATTGGCGTATTGGAACGCCCAGCCGCCCGGCCGTACATTCGGCCGCTGCGCGATCCAGTCGCCGCGTACATCGAGGATTTGCTTGGGAATGAGCCAGTCCAATCCGCGCTTGGCCTCCGTCACCGCGCGCCCGCCGCCAACTTCAAGGAGCGCATGGCAGGCAAGTCCGGTGTCCCAGATCGGCGACACGCAGGGCTGGCAATAGGTCTCATCGTCATGCACCGCGAGCAGTTTGTCGACCGATTGGCGCGCGATGGCGCGCCGCGGATCCTCGGCCGGCACGCCGAGCGCGTCATACATCATGACGCTGTTCGCCATTGCGGGGAAAATCGCGCCAAGCCCGTCTTGGCCGTTGAGCCGGTCGTCGACCCAGGAGACGGCACGGTCGATGGCGCGGGCGCGCACCTTCTGCGGAAACCACGGCTCGACCGCGCGCAGCACGTTATCGACGACGCGGAAGAACCAGAACCATGACGCCTTCTGTTGCGGCGCCTTCGGCGTCGGTCCGAGCTGCCGGGGCGGCTCCAAAAACAGCTCGGCGACGTTGACCTCTTTCGGATTGCGCGCGCGCGGCTTCTTCGCCATCAGCACCAAAAGCGGCACGATCACCGTACGGCTCCAATACGAAATCTTGTCGAGGTGAAACGGAAACCATTTCGGCAACAGCATGATTTCGACCGGCATCACCGGCACGGCGCGCCAGGGCACGATGCCGTAGAGCGCCAAGAGACAGCGCGTGAACACATTGCTGCGCTCGGCGCCGCCGCGCAGGCGCACCGCTTCGCGCGCGCGCCGCATATGTTCGGCCTGCGGTGAATCCCCGATCATCTTGAGCGCGAAATAGGCCTTCACCGTCGCGCTCATATCGAAGGCGCCGTCGGCGAATAGCGGCCAGCCGCCATGTGCGCCTTGGATACGGCGCAGATAGGCGGCGATACCCGCTTCCAGCGCGGCATCGACTGGCTCGCCGAGATAATGCCGCAACAGCACATATTCCGCCGGGATCGTGGCGTCCGCTTCCAGCTCGAACAGAAAATGTCCGTCGGCTTGCTGGCAGGCGAGCAACGCTTGGGTGGCGGAATCGATATGGGAATCCAGGTCGATGTCACTCATCGTGATGTCGTCGTGGCGTCATTGTTCGCTAACGAGTTCTGCGGCGCGATTGCCGGACCGAATGGCACCTTCGATGGTCGCGGGCAAGCCGGTATTGGTCCAATCGCCGGCGAGCAAGAGGTTGCGCCATGCGGTTTGCAGGCCGGGGCGTCTTTGATCCTGCGCCGGAGTAGCGGCGAAAGTGGCGCGGCGCTCGCGCACGATCTGCCAAGGCGGCAAGAGCTCAGCTGGGAGCGCCGCCGCCTGCGCCACCTCCGCCCAGATGGTGCGCGCCAGTTCTTCACGCGGCGTATCGAGCAGCGCATCGCCGGCACTCACCGTGACCGAGAGCCGGCCCGGAAAGGCGAAGATCCATTGCGTGGTGCCGTTGATGACCCCGAGGATTGGCGGCTGTCCGGCGGGCGGTTCGATGCGAAAATGCGCATTGACGATGGCGCGAAACTCGTTCGGTACGGTGAGGCCGGCCACCAGCGTCGCTGCGGTATAGGGCGGCACGGCAAGGATCACCGCATCGGCATCACCAAGCGCGACGATGTCATCGCCGAAATCGAGCGCCTCGGCGCGCTGCGCGGCAAAGCGCATCCCGCGCAGCTGATGTTCGAGCCGGATCTGCGCGCCGCGGTCGCGCAGGTAGTTGAGCGCGGGTTCAATCAAGGTCGGCGCTAGCCCGTCGCGGGCAATCAGCGGCCGGCAAGCCCGGCCGCCGGCGGCCAGCGTTTCACGAATGAGCGCCGCGGCAAGCTTGGCCGAGCCTTGCGGCGGATCGATGTTGAGTGCGGCGAGGAGAAGCGGCTCGATCAGCCCTGAATAGAGCGCACCCTTACAGGCGATAGCTTCGCCGACGGTCTTGTCGGGCCTCCCCCATAACAGCCGCGTCATCGAGAGATAGTCGAGCGCATGCGTGCCCGGCACGCGCTTTCTCGGATCAAAAATCCATAACGGCAGCCGGCCGTCGTCGAAGCGCAGCGTCCAGCGCGCGCGGCTTTTGAGATCGAGGAACGGAAATTCGGCCACAGGCGGGCCGATCAAGCGGTGCTCGGAACCGATCGTACGCAAAAAATCGAGCGCCGCGAAATTGCCGGAGAGGAGAAGATGGTTGCCATTGTCGATGGTCATCCCGACCGACGCATCGTGATAGGAGCGGCACCGCCCGCCCGCGAAAGCGGTCGCCTCGTGCACGACAACGCGATTGTCGGGCGTGGCGAGCCGCACGCCTGCGGCCAATCCGGCAAGGCCGGCGCCGATGATGTGAACGGTGCGAGGCATCACAACAAGTTACGCAATACAATAAGAAGGATTTTCGCCCGCGGCAGACGCACCGGCACGCGCGGCGGATCAAAGCCGCGTGCAATCAGCCGGTCGAGGATGAGCCGATAGGCCTGTCCCATGATGCGCGGCGCGCGCACGGTGCGGCGCGGGTGGTGCGCCATAATCGCGCCGGCGGCCGCAAACTCGCCGATGGCCAACGCTACCAGCACATTGCAGGCCTGCGCCAAGAGCGGATGCGCCAGCACCGTACGCGGATCGGTGCTGATGATGCCGACATCGCGCAGCGCCTCGCGCGGCAAATAGAGCCGGCCCATTGCCGCGTCCTCGTCGAGGTCACGCAAGATATTGGTCACTTGCAAAGCGCGGCCGAGGTGGTGCGCTAGCGCAAGTCCCGCCTCGCGCGTCATGCCGAACACCCGCACCGAAAGCCGTCCGACGGCGCAAGCGACGCGGTCGCAATAGACATCGAGCGTAGCGCGATCGGGCGCATGGATATCGGCGCGCACATCCATCTCCATGCCGTCGATGATGGCGAGAAAATCCTCGCGCTGAAGATCGAAGTCGCGCACCGCGCGGACAAGCCCCGCAAGCCGCACCGGCGCGGCGCCGGCGTAGAGCGCAGCGATGTCGCCGCGCCAGGTCTCGAGTGCCGCAAGACGCTCCTCGCGCGGGCCCGGATCGTCGGCGATATCGTCGACAGCGCGGCAAAATGCGTAAATTTCGAACATCGCCTCGCGCTGGCCGCGCGGCAGAATGCGCATGCCGGTGTAAAACGAGCTGCCCGAGGCGCGCTCGGCGGCCTGTGTCGAGTCTTGCACTCACGCACCCCGCGGCTTGTGCGCTCCGGCGGCAAGCCGCCGGCCGATGCGATGGGAAGCGCCGTGCAAAATTCCAAATGCGGTGCCGCCGGCAACGCCGGCAATGCCGAGATGCACTTTATCGCTTAGCGGATCGCGCCGCCGCAGAATACGCGTCAGGCGATGCGCGAGCGTATTGATGACCGAGACTTCGAGGCAAAGCCGCCAGTCGGCAATTGCGGCGGCAAAGCCGTCGCTCTCGGTGAGCAGCGCTTCGGTGCGCGCCGCCAGTTGAATCAGGCAATCGCGTAGCGCGGGTGAGGCACGCGTTTCGCCGAGCGCTTCGATAGTCGCGCCGCTCTCGCGAAGCGCGTCCTGCGGAATGTAGACGCGATTGAGGTTGAGGTAGTCCTGCTTGCAGTCCTGAAGATGATTGATCACCTGCAAGGCCGCGCACAGTGCGTCGTTGGCCGGCCACACGGCGCGGCTTTCGCCGTGAACGTCGCAGACGAAGCGGCCGACCGGCATCGCCGAAAAGGCGCAATAGGACATCAGGTCGTCCCAATCGCGGTAGCGCAGCTTGGTGACGTCGAGGCGAAACGCGGTCAGCAAATCCTGGGCGTGCTTGGGC
The DNA here is from genome assembly GCA_036497645.1 of Xanthobacteraceae bacterium. Classification (GTDB taxonomy): domain Bacteria; phylum Pseudomonadota; class Alphaproteobacteria; order Rhizobiales; family Xanthobacteraceae; genus BOG-931. The sequence goes on along the minus strand of DASXJB010000190.1, from coordinate 22,324 downwards.
GAAAGCCCGCGTGCGGCCAAAGCCTGGCGCAGCCGGACCGCCGCCGCGTCGTCGTTGTTGACGCCGGTGAGACCACCGTCGAGCCGATCGAGCAGAGCGAGCTTCTCCGGCGCCCCCAGCGCGGCATGGTCGGCGATATCGTCGGCGGTGCGGACGAAATTGTAGAATGCCAGGATAGGCTCGCGATGGCGCGGGTGAATGAGAAAGGACGCCACCGGGAAATTCTCATCCTGGTGTCCCTTGCCCGAACGTAAGGTGCTGGCGTCCATCATGTGAGTTTCAAGAAATATTGGCTTGGGCGCGGCCTTTCCACATGCCGCCACGGCCGCGGGCATGCTGATAGGCGGAATCGAGAGTGAACGCCATATACATTGCGGCGATGGCCGGCAGCGCCGCCGCCCACATCCACGAGCGCAATCCGGACACGCCGTAAAATCGCAAGATCGGCCGAAAGGCGCAGGCCATCAGCGCCCAGGCAAAAAGTCCGGAAAATTGCGCAAAACCATCGGCAAACAGCGCCAGCACGACCGGCGCCAAGTGAGTGAGCGCGAGACCGACAACAGCACCGGCAAGAAGCAGCGGCGAATAACGAAGCTGCGCATAAGCGGTGCGCGCGACCATGTGGCGAATCTCGCCGATCGATGGATAAGCGCGCAGGCTGTGCGCGTTGTCGGTGAGCGCGAGTGCGATCGGCCCGCGCGCTTTAAGCAGTTTCGCCAGCGCGCAATCGTCGATCAGCGCGCCGCGGATCGCGGCAAGCCCGCCGGTCGCCTGCAGCGCTTCGCGCTTGACCAACATGCAGCCGCCCGCCGCGGCCGCGGTGGCGCGGCACGGATCGTTCACCCAGGCGAAGGGATAAAGCATCTGGAAGAAAAAGACGAAGGCCGGCACGAACATGCGCTCGGCAAAACTCTTGCAGCGTAATTTGACCATCAGAGAATTCAGAACGAGATCCTCTTGTTCGGCCCGCGCGACCAAAGCGGACAGCGCGCCGGGCGCAAAGACGATATCGGCGTCGGTCAGGAGCAAATAATTCGGAGGATTTGGAGCATTAACGCCAAACTCAGCGGCATGTTCGATACCCTGGTTCTGCGCCCACAGTTTGCCGGTCCAGCCGGCCGGCAGCGGACGTCCCGAAATAACATTCAGCCGATCGCCGGCGCCAAGCGCCGACGCCGCTTCGCGCCCGACGCGCGCGGTGCCGTCGCGGCTTTGGTCGTCGACCAGGACCACGTGAAACGGTCCACGATAATCCTGACGCAATAGCGAGGCGATGGTCTCGCCGGCGGTCTCGGCTTCATCCCGCGCCGGCACGACAGCGGTCACTGGCGGCCATTGGAGCAGCGGCGGGGGCGTTATGGCCGGGAGCGTGCCTTCGCCGTCGCGTTCGGCCGCGCGCCAAAATCCCCCGCGCGCCGCGATGAGATAGAGCCAGATCGCCAGCACGATTGCCGCTATAATGTCTTGCGCCACAGATGGCCTCTTTTCGCCCGCCGGGCTTTAAACCTTGGACCTGATATAGGAACTCAGTTAGGAACCCGGGTAACACCCCGGGTATTAAGCTTCGGCATGGCTAGGCGGGCGATCCCTAAAATGAGCGGCAAAACCAGCCCTTTTCTGGCGCGGCTCGATGCGGTAGCGGCCGAAACCGAGGCCCTGCTCGACCGGCTCCTGGCCGCCGCGTCGGCGCCCGGTGAACTGGCGCGCCCGGCGCGCCTCATCGAGGCAATGCGCTATGCGAGCCTCGGCGGCGGCAAAAGGTTCCGGCCGTTTCTCGTGGTCGAGTCCGCAAGCCTGTTTCGGGTGCCGCGGCACAACTCCTTGATGGCCGGCGTCGCGCTCGAATGCATCCATTGCTATTCGCTGGTCCACGACGATCTGCCGGCGATGGACAATGACGAATTGCGGCGCGGACAACCCACCGCGCACCGCAAATTTGACGAGGCGACGGCGATCCTCGCCGGCGACGGTCTTTTGACCTTCGCCTTCGATGTACTCTCGCGCGAAGACACGCATCCGGATGCCGCGGTGCGCGTCGAACTCGTCAACGCATTATCGCGCGCCGCAGGCATCGGCGGCATGGCCGGCGGCCAGATGCTCGATCTCGCCGCCGAGGGCCGCTTCGGCCCGATCAGTCACGGTGCGAACGAAGTGCGGCTCCTTCAGGCGATGAAGACCGGCGCACTCCTTCGTTTCGCCTGCCAGGCCGGCGGCATTCTCGGACGCGCCAGCACGGCGCAACGCGAGGCGCTCACGCGCTATGGCGCGGCGGTCGGCGAAGCGTTTCAGATCGCCGACGATCTTCTGGACATCGAAGGCGATCCGGCCCTGGTCGGCAAATCGACCGGCAAGGACAGCGCCGCCGGGAAAGCCACATTTGCAAGCGTGCTCGGCACTGCCGGCGCCAAAAAGCGGCTGGGAGAGCTCGTTGCCGAAGCCGAGACCGCGCTGGCGCCGTTCGGGGCCGCGGCGGCAATGCTGGTCGAGGGCGCGCATTTTGTCGCCGAGCGGCGCGCGTAATTGACACGCCGGGGCGGTTATCCCGCAATGGAGAGAATCACGCCACCATGCTGAGGTAGGCCCAAGCTGAGGCAAGCCCAAATCGAAAAAAGGCTGAAAAACGAAATGACGCTCACAACGCCCGGTGCACGATGAAACGTTTTCTCCGCAGGACAATTTGCGCCGGCGCCGCAGCCATATTTCTACTGGCGGCGTTTGGCACGCAGGTTGGTAACGTCGCAGCGCAGGATCGGGGCCGGTCGCACAAATCGCGCGCGACGGACAAACCCGTCCCGCCGGCGCCCCCGCCTGCGGCGGCCGCTCAACCGCAAAAATTGCCGCCGCGCGCTCCATTCACCGCCGCCGATGAGGCAGTGGCCGGCGTGCCCGGCATGCCCGATGCGCGGTTTTGGGCGGATTCCGAAACCGACTTCGCCAAGGCGCTGCCGCCGCAGTCCGGCCCAGAGCGCGGCCCAGAGCGCGGCCCAGAGCGCGGCCCATGGCTCATTCTCTCGACCGGCGGCGCCGACGGCGCGTTCGGCGCCGGATTGCTCAACGGCTTGAGCGCCGCCGGCAAACGTCCGGATTATGCCGTCGTTACCGGCGTGAGCACCGGCGCGCTGATGGCGCCGTTCGTTTTTGCAGGTTGGCGCTACGACGCGGCGCTGGCGGCGGTCTACACCCACACCTCGGCCGCCGACATTTTCGAGGTCGGCGGCACCGGCGAAAGCTTCCTCGACACTTGGCCGCTGAAGGATTTGATTGCAAAGCAGATCACGCCGGCGCTTCTTGCCGACATTGCCGCGGCGCACCAGGCCGGCCGCCGGCTGTTCATCGTCACGACCGATCTCGACGCCGAACGGTCGGTGGTCTGGAACATGGGCGCGATCGCGGTCCATTCCACCGCTGGCGGCGGCGATGAGGCCATCAAGCTGTTCCGTCGCATCCTGCTCGCATCCGGCAGCGTTCCCGGCGCGTTCCCGCCGGTGCTGATCGACGTCGAAGGTAACGGCAAGCGTTTTGCCGAAATGCATGTTGATGGCGGAGTCGGCGGACAATTCTTCGTGACACCGCCGGCGCTCATGCAAAGCACAAGCAGCTATAAGATTCCCGCCGACGCGCTTTACATTGTCGTCAACAGCGGCTTGGCGCCCGAATTCCAGGTGGTCGAGCGCAGTACGCCGACGATTCTGGCGCAAACGGTGTCGATGGCGATCAAGGCCGACTTACGGGTGCTGCTCGATCGCGTCTATGTCGCCGCCAAAAACAGCGGCATCGGCTTTAATGTGGCCACCATTCCGTCAAGCTTCAACGCGCCAAGCCGCGGCGCCTTCGATCCCGACTACATGAAAGCGTTATTCAATGTGGGCTATGATCTGGGCAAAGGCGAAAGTCCGTTCGCCGCCGAACCGCCGGCTTTTCCGGGTTCGCCGGCAAACGGAATGAGCGATCCACAACCCGGAGCGAACAGATGAACAGGCTCGGTATCGTGACGGCGATCGTGGTCGGGGGATTGGTTGCGGCGCTGCCGGCGGCAAAAGCGCAACCGCAGACGCAACCGACGCACAAGCGCACGGTACACATGTCGTCGCGCGCCTATGACGGGCTGTGGAGCGTGTCCATTCACACCGCCTACGGCCCGTGCGATCCGACCTATCGCTATCCGGCGCGCATTGTCGGCGGCCGGGTGACGCAGGCGGACACCGATTTCAGTTATCAGATTTCCGGTGCAGTCGTCGCGAGCGGCGCGATTGCGGTGACGGTCTATCGCATGGGCCAGAGCGCGACCGGCTACGGACGGCTGCGCGGCTCAAGCGGCGTAGGCCGTTGGAGCGCCGCCGGCAATACTTGCTACGGCACTTGGAGCGCCATGCGCCGCGCGGCGAATTGAGCGACAGCCAAATACCGGGCCGTCGTCCTGACGCGACGGCCTAGACAATCTTTCTCGCTCGAGGCGCGTTCCACACGAACAGGCCCCCGGCGGCACGCACATAAATTTCAATCTTTCGGCACTTTCTTTTTCCCGCCGGCCTCCGGAAAAATCCACATGGCGACGATCATGAAGGCTGCCGTCGCGAGGACGAAATTTCCGAATTCCGGACGGACTGGCGAACCGCTCCAATAGGCGAGAATGATCGCAACAATGGCGACTGCGGCTGAAACACAAGCCTTGACGTCATTCGGCATGCGATTGCGACCGCCGCCTGATGGCCACAGGCGTCACAGGCAGCCCTATCAAAAATTTCCAACCGGGACTGCGGCGGCTTGATCTGGCGGCTTCGGGGCCCCGCGCAGGTTCTTCTTCAGGTGCCGCGTATCATAGCCGTTGAACAGGTGCCCGATAACCCCGCGATCAAGGTCGGACGTGCCAAACAACCAGTCGGCGATCGGGAATGTCAGGTTCATGTTGACTTCCATCATCAGCCGCGCGTTGTGGTGAGCGGTGTGATGCCGGCGCAGCGTGTTGACGAACGGGCAGTGCCGCACGAAGGCGTTTTCATCGACATGACAACAGAAATGCATGAACTCGTAGATGAGATACATGCCCGTGGTCACGCACATGAACAGCCATCCGACATTTGGGCTCGTGAAAAGGCCCAGCACCACAGCCAGCGGAGTCGACGTCAGGATGAAAACAACCAGCGCATAGGGCGGGAAAACCGTGACGCGCCAATCCTTGGGATCACGGAACCGCATTTCCTCGTCAGTGAAAAACTGATGATGATTGAGCGTATGCCGCTCATAGATGGCGCGCAGCCCTTTGATATTGACCGGACGATGCATGATGAATCTGTGCACCGCCCATTCGAAGATATTTGTGAACAAAAAAGTAAGCGGTAGCGTCAGCCATTCCAGCCAAGTGACGTTGTGGATATGCGCAACATAGATATAAAACGCCGCGGCACCCATCGCGTAGATAATCAGGATGTGGACGTAACCGTCATACCAGCCGACGATGCGTGAGCGATATTCCTGACGAAACGCCTTTTGCCGTTCGGTGATCATGTCGTTCTCCTGCAATCATCACGTCGCTGCGGTGGCAGCGCAGGCTCAGTGCATGTCCGTGATGGCGCGTTCAACCTCCTCTGCCGTCAGCGTCCAGTCGTTATCGAGGTCGGCGATGATCCTTCGCATGAAGGGCTCGGAGAGCTCGATTGCGCGGTCCTTATCGCCGAGATGGTCGTAGAGAATGGCAAAAGCCAATTGCTGCGGACTCGCGCCTTCATAGGTCCACTCGAAGCCCCATTTGGTGAATTGCTTGATCTCGTAATGCTCGGGCAGCCGACGGCCATCGACTGTGACTTTAAGACCGTCGATGTCTCGTGTTCCTTGATAGGTCTTCACGGCTCACGCCGGTCCATGATGATTACAAGGTTCAGCCCGTCTTGCGCGACTGGACGTTGGCGTTCCACCACGGGCAGACATCGGCCGCGCGCACATAATTGCCGTCCATGACATTGACCGGCTCGCGGCCGCCGGCCTGCGCGGTGCGGATGCGAAGCTGGCGCGCTTCGTCGCGGCCTTCTTCCGTGAGCCACATGCGGTCGTGACCCCACAGGCTCGGGCCTTCGACGCGCTCGTGCGGCGTCCAGTTCGCGGTGTCGATGCTCCGGCCGCCCCAGCCATATTCGACCAGGAACTGCGACGGCGAATAGGAATAGAACGAGGTGACGTGATCGTTGACGTGACGCCCCAGCGTCGTGCCGATCATCTCCGGCTTTTGCAGCGCCAGATCGTAGGCCTGTCCGACGTCATCGAGATAGAACAGCTCCACCATCATATGATGGATGCCATTCTTGCCGGTATCGATGAAGGCGAGGCTGTGATGGCGCGGATTGATATGGAAGAAATAGGCCTTGAACGGTTTGAGGATGTAATCGGTCGGCTTGAAGTTGAGGATCTCGGTATAGAACGGCAGCACGTCGTCGAGCCGTTCGGCGGTGAGCACGGCATGGCCCATGCCGAGCGGGCCGGTGCGGAAGCCCGAGATCGACCGGCCGGGCTTGAACGGATCGCTCGCCACTTCGGCGCCGTGAAACGCTTCGAGCCGATTGCCGATCGGATCGGAAAACACGATCAGGTCCTTAACGCGGCGCTCCTCGGCCAACGCGCGCGATCCGCGCGCCAGTTTGACGCCGGATTTTTCCAGATGCGCGGCGAGCGCATCGAGCGCCCCGGCATCGGCCACTTCCCAGCCGTAGAATGACGGACCTTCATTCTCATCGGTATGGACGATGATGCGTTGCTTGCGGTCGTCCATGCGCAGCGCCAGCGTGCCGCGGCTCCTATCGACGAGCTGCATGCCTAGGAAGCGGGTGCCATAGGCCGCCCAGTCCTCCAGATTGCGGGTACGGACACCGACATAACCGAGCGCATTGAGATTCATAACCAATCCTCGGCTTATCCTCGGCCACATACGCGGCGAATCGCGCCGCCCCCCATCTCGCTCGTCAACGCGGCGCCGCGTTACGCCATTGACATATGACATATCATATGGGGCGCGGCCGATGAAACGGTGAGACGGCGATCGGCGCCAAATCAGCGACGCGTCGCCGGCGCGCTCGGCAATAAGCCGTTCGCCCTTTGCACGATGGTGCCGCCCTGATCCTCGGCGGCTGAGTCAATAGTCGCAGCAGGAACCCGCGTCGGTGACGATCCGGGCTTGATGTCGGGCGGCAGCGTTGCCGGATTGACCGGCGTGAACGCCGCGCCTTGGGTCGACCTGCCGGTAAAGGCCAACAGGCCTTCATTGGTCGAAACAATGTCGCCAGGCCGCAAAGTCGGATCGCGTTTGACATCGAATGAGGTCAGCCCAAACGCATCTTTGCCGTTGCAGGTGCAATTGGCCACCAATTGCTTGCGGTACAGAAATGCCGTGTCGAGCGCGCCGTAACGCTGGCCGTCCTGGGCGACGGCCGCGCCGATTTCGCTGCCGACGAACACCTTGGTCTTGCTGTAAGGGCAAATCGCCCGGCAGGTTTCCGCCGGAGTGCCATTGATGATTTGCTCCACCGGAAAATGCTGCCCGTCACACAGCCGCACACAGTACGCGACCGCATGCCCGGTGCTGCCGCCGCCCTCGGTCACGCTTTCCTGGCCCAACGGCGCCGGCGCGATGCGGCCGATGCCAGGCGCCGGCGGCGCCGGATAATTTTCCTGTTGCGCTGGACGTTGTTGAAAGCCGCCGAACAGGAAATCAAAAAAACCCTGGGCCGATGCCGGGCGCGGCATTGCGATCGCAGCGGCAAGCGCGCCGCTTAATATCGTCCCCCGCCAAGCGGAATGACTGTCGTGTCGCTCACTGACCATGACGCCGTTCGACCTCCGGCGATTGGAGCTGCGAATATGTTACAGAACATTATCCCGAATTGGGGCGCCTTGCAGGCAAACGAACAGAAAGCGCCGCAAGAACGAGGTTTCCCCCCGCGCAGGGGTGGGGCGGGGAAGTGAGGCGCGCCGCGAGAGTGACATTCTATTCTTTCCTCTCCCCGCTGCGCGGGGAGAGGTCGGATTGCGCAGCAATCCGGGTGAGGGGGCGAGGCTGCAAGTCTGAGCCGAGCGGGAATGCCCCCTCATCATAGCGATGCTTCGCATCGCGTTCTTGTTAGTTACGGCGGCCGGAGGCCGCCTATGCCTTCTCCCCGCACGTGGGGAGAAGGAGCGCAAGCGTCCAGAGGCCAGAAAAATGCCCCGCTCACTCGAAACCAAAGAAGCGGCAAAATTCCTCGAGGTCGGCGCGCGGCGAACGGAAACTGTTCGCCGGATGACCGCGGTCGCCATAGCCGATCGAGACCGCGCAAAACAGCATCTGCTCCGGCGGCATGTTCACGAACGGCCCGACGATACGATGCATGCGGGCCCAGGATTCCTGCGCGCAGGTGTCGAGCCCGTACCCGCGCGCTAGATACATCAGCGCATGAATATAGCCGCCGAGATCGGCCCATTGACCGGGACCGAGCCGGCGATCGATGGCGATAAACAGCGCCACCGGCGCGTTGAAAAACTCGTAATTGCGCTTGAACTGGGTCAGCCGCGCCGCGGCGTCGCTGCGGTCGATGTTGAGCGCGCCGTAGAGCTGGACGCCATGATGGTCGCGCCGCGATTGATACGGCTCCCACATCGTCTTCGGATAAATCGGATATTCCGCGTCCACATGGCGCGGATCGCGGTCCCCGATCGAAGCCGCTACTTGCCGCTTGAGCTCGGCCAACGCCGCGCCGGTCAGTGCGTAGACTTGCCAGGGTTGCAGATTGCCGCCGGACGCCGCGCGCGCCGCGCCTGCGATCAAAGTGCGCACCAGTGCGGGCGCGACCGGCCGGTCGAGAAACCAGCGGCAGGAAATACGGGAATCGAGGGCTTCGAACACATCCATGGCGCGAGCGTTCCTTGGGAGCTTGATCCGGGGCAAGGTCGTATAATATCGCGACGAGGGGTGCGAATGCGCCCGCATATGCGGGAGAATAACATGCCCAAAGATGCTGCGGCCAATGCCGCGGTCACGATAGCGGCGCGGCTCGATCGGCTGCCGCCGTCGCGCCACACCCGCCGCCTGGTGACGCTGTTGTCGCTCGGCGGCTGGTTCGAATTCTACGATCTGTTCTTCACGGCCTATGTCGCCATCGGCCTGTTCAAGGCCGGCATCTTCACGCCGACCACGCAGGGCTTGTTCGACCTGAAAGGCTTTGCCAGCTTCGTCGCCGCGCTGTTCTTGGGCCTGTTCATCGGCACGCTCGCCTTCAGCTGGTTGTCCGACCGGTTCGGCCGGCGCTCGATCTTCACCTTCGCGCTCCTTTGGTACTCGATCGGCGCCTTCGTCATGGCGTTTCAGAGCACGCCGGAGAGCGTCGATCTGTGGCGGCTCATTGCCAGCATCGGGCTCGGCGTCGAACTAGTGAACGTCGACGCCTATGTGTCCGAATTGGTGCCGAAGGAACAGCGCGGGCCGGCCTTCGCCTATAACCAGTTCGTCATGTTCACCGCGGTGCCGGTGGTGGCGTTCCTGGCCTGGCAGCTGGTGCCGCAGACCATACTCGGACTCGACGGCTGGCGCTGGGTCGTGATCATCGGCTCGATCGGCGCCGCCGTTATTTGGTGGATCCGCAGGAATTTGCCGGAATCGCCGCGCTGGCTCGAGCAGCACGGCCGGACCGCGGAGGCCGAAAGCATCGTTGCCGAGCTGGAACGCCGCATTCGCGCCGACGGCGTCGAGCTCGCGCCGCCGGAAATCGTCGCCGGCGAGGCCGAGCGCAAGGCTGGCGCATGGGCCGAGATGTGGAACGCGACCTATCGCGGCCGCACCATCATGCTGGTGATCTACAATTTGTTTCAGACCATCGGCTATTACGGTTTTTCGAGCTGGGTGCCGACGCTGTTGATTTCGCAAGGCGTCGAAGTGACTAAATCGCTGACCTATACTTTCATCATCGCCATCGCTGCGCCGGTCGGACCGCTGCTCGGGGTGTTCTTCGCCGACCACTTCGAGCGCAAATGGCAGATCGCCTGGGCCGCGGCGGGCATTGCGGCGTTCGGACTTTTGTTCGCACAGCAGACCAGCGCGGCAGGCGTCATCGTCTGCGGATTGTTGATCACGTTGTGCAATAATTGGCTGTCGTTTTCGTTTCACGCCTATCAGGCGGAGCTCTATCCGACCCGCATCCGCGCCCGGGCGGTCGGCTTCGTCTATTCCTGGAGCCGGTTCTCCGCGATCTTCTCCGGCTTCATCATCGCGTTCTTTCTCGGCCGCTACGGCACGATCGGCGTGTTCAGCTTCATCGCCGGCGCCATGGCGATTGTCTTTGTCGTCATCGGCGTATTCGGGCCGCCGGTGACCAAACGCCGGCTCGAAGCGATCGCGGCGTAGGCCCCCACCCTTCCCTCCCCCCGCAAGCGGGGGAGGCTTAGGGAGGGGGAAGCCATCGCCGCCTGACGTCGCTTACTTCCCTTCCAGCGTGTTGACGGCGTCCCAATCGGGTGCCGGCGGATGCGCCAGAAATTTCTTGGCCCGCCGCAACAGGATCGCCGACGGCGGATCGGCGGCGGCCACCAGCGCGAGCGCCGCGATGCAGCCGTCAAAATCGCGGCGGCGCCAGCACGCCAAGGCATGCCCGTAGGCGGCCGCTATGACGTTCTGCTCCGGAGTTTCCTCGCCATGACGCGCAAGCGGCTCATAAATGCTGACCGGTTCGTCGCGGCCTTGGACGCGGATGCTATCCAGCTCGCGCCAGGCGAAGCCAATCGCCGCGCGATCGAACGTGCTTTTGGCGGCCATGATCGTAGTGCCGAAATATTTATTGGCGCCCTCGAGCCGCGAGGCCACGTTCACGGTGTCGCCCATGACCGTATAGTTGAAGCGATGGCGCGAGCCGATATTGCCGACGAGCGCGTCGCCGGAATTAAGCCCGATGCGCTGGCGCAAGGTAAAACGCTGCCATTCGGCCGGCTCGCGGTTGAGCTTGTGCAGACGCTCGCGGCAGCGCAAGGCGGCGCTGACCGCATTTTCCGCATGGTTGGGATCATCGAGCGGCGCGCCGAACATCGCAACGATCGCATCGCCGATATATTTGTCGACGAAGCCGCCCTGCTACTGGATGATATCGGTCATCGCCGAGAGATATTCGTTCATGAAGTGCACCAGTTCGGGCGGAGCGAGTACCTCGGCAATCGACGAGAAGCCGGCGAGGTCGGAAAAGAAGATGGTGACGTTGCGGGTCTCGCCGCCGAGCGCCGGCGGCTTGTTGGCGGCGACCATTTTCTCGATCACGCTGGGCGCCAGATAAAGCGCGAAGCTCTTGCGCAAAAAACGCCGATCCTTGTCGGCGACCAAAAACCGGAAGCCGGTCGTCGCGCCAAGGCTGACGACACCCGCGAGCAAAGGCTCGATCAACGGCAGCGCCAGCGGCGAATACGTGAACACGAGCACGGCGCCGAAGGTCCACAACACGGCCGCGGCCAGATAAGCGGGTACCGCGGCAAACAAGGGCAGAGTCAAAGTTGCGGCTGCCACGATCGCAGCGAATGCAAAGGCGATCGCGCCGCGGCCGATTGCGCCGAGCTCGACCAGCGCATCGCCGCCTATGAGATTGTTGACGGCCGTGGCATGCGTATAGACGCCGGGCGTCGAGTCACGGGCAAACACTGTACTCGGCGGCGGCGCCGGCAGCGCGCAGCGTAGGCCAGTCGGATTTTCCGGCGACGTGGCGAAACGCTTCGATGTCACCTGGCGATCTTCGACGTCGAGCACGGTCGCGATAAGCACGACTTTGTCAGCGAAGTTGCGGCGGAAGAAGTCGTTGTCGCCCTTTTCAATGCAGGCGCGCAGATCGGCGAGCGAATAGGTCGGGATCGGATCCGCGCCGCTGTCGAAATTGAGCGTCATCGTGTTCGGCACGCGGGCCGGAATCCGGTAGCCAGAAAGTTTCACGGTCCCATCGGCGGCGGTCTCGGGCGCGGCGCCAAGCGCACGGGACGCCAGCTCGATCGCCATGGACCATTGCGGAGCGCCGTCGACTGTTATGCTGAGCGGAATGCGCCGAACCACGTCGTCCGGATCGTTGTAGACGTTCAAGGAGCGGATGTTGGCGCTCTGGCCGACGGCAATGCGCTGGCCCGGCGAAGGCATAATCGGAAAATCGCGATGCTGCGCCTCGCCCAGCACCACTTTGCCTTCATGCGCGCCGAGCGCGAGCGCGCGGAGGAAGCCGCGATCGAAGCCACGCAATCGGGCGCCGAGATTGCCGTCGCCGAACGGAATTTCGGATTGCTCGATCGAGGTCGGAAACACGATGTCGAAGCCGACCACTTTGGCGCCGCCCGCGATGATCGCCGTCAGCACCTGCGCGATTTCCGGCGTCCAGGTTATCGCCGGCGTGCCGACGAACGGCGGCGTTCGATAGGTTTCTTCATCCAGCGCGACCACGACGGTCGGCGATCCTGTCGTGTGGAGTGCGCCGATATTTGCGCGCCAGCGCAGCCACGTGAGTATGTCGATCGACAAACCGCGGAACCGATCGAGCGGCGGTGCGAGGATCAGCGCGCTGGCCACAACCGAGATGGCGAGAACAGCAACCGCATCTCGAAACCGTCGCGATACCCTGGCCATGCGCTCGACTAGTGCCGGGCCTGCAGGCGAGCCAAGCGGCCGACGAGCGGCGCGTCGCCCGGCTTCGCGCCGGGATCGATTTTGAACACGATCTCCCGGTCGGCGAGTTTGGCCCGGTAAATTCCGCCGGGAGCGAGCACCACGCCCGACTTGGCAAAATCCAGGAACGCGCCGCGCGTGAGCTGCGCCTCGGTGACGGCAATCTCGTGGCGTTCGCCCGGTTGATCCAGGCGTTCGACCACGAGCTTGCCGGGCGGCCGCACTTCGAACACCGGCGACAGTCCATAGAGCGTGAATTCCGGATGCGGCAGAGCCGCGGCCTGCGGCTTCGGCGCTTGGCGAAACACCATGGCGCCGCTTTTGCCGGCGAGCTCGGCAGAGAGCATCATCTTGCCGCCCTCGCACGCCACCTTCGCGCGCGTCACTTCGCCGCCGGCGACTTCGCTTTGCTCGGTGCCGACCGTCACCGTTCCACCACTGATGCTTTCGCGCCAGCACGATTTCAAATAACCGAGCACGATCCGGTCATGGGCGCCGAGACGGATGACCTGGCCTGGATCGACATAGTCCATGAATTGAACACCCGGGACGCTGCCCTGGATTTCCTCGACCACAGCCGCCGGCGACTGCGCCGAAGCCGTCAAGATCAACGCGCCGGTTCCCTGCAGCAAAAAGCCGAAAATGGCGTTCATCGGATTTGCCCCTCGACCCTGATCGCCGCCCGGCAAACGTCAGTACGGCGTCTTGTTGATCTCTCCCGAGCCGGCGACATACCAGTGTTCGCTGACGAACGGCTTGCCCGCGAGCCGCTCGGCGAGCCAGTCGGCGAGCAGAATCGGCGGAAACGGTCCCAGATTGGCGGCCGGCACGTTGCCGACGGAATGGCGCGATTCCTGATAGACCACCATCTGCTTCGGCCCTTTGAGCAACGCCATCAAGCGCTCGGAATGTTCGAGCGGACTGAGCTCTTCCGCTTCGCCGGCGACGCACAGATAGGGTACCCGGATCTTGTCGGCGTGTCCTTCCCAGGTAATGGTCTTGCGGAACGCGTCGAACTCGTCCTCGTCGGTGATGCCGCACATATACATGAAGCGTTTTTTGAAGGTCGGCGAGGCTTCCTGGAAAATGGTGTGGCCGCCCGGCTCGTGGCACACCGACATCACCGCGCAGGCTTTGATGCGCGGCTCGTTGCCGGTGAGCACGGTTCCGAACAGCGAACCGAAACTGGTGCCGGCGACGCCGATGCGCGCCGCATCGAGTTCAGGCCGCGCCGCGATCCAGTCGACCAGCGTCGGCCCGGTGGCGATCCAATTTTCCATGCTGAAATAAAGCCCGATCATCGGCGCCTCGTATTGGCCCGGACCGTCGATCGCCAGTACCGCCATGCCGCGATTGAGATATTTGTCGCCGTAGAGCGCGACCTGAATCTCCTTGTAGCTGTCCATGCCCGGTATAGCGATCACCACCGGCAGCCGGCCGCCGCTATGGTTCGGCGGCAGATGCAGCCAGGCCGGAATCGCCTTGTCCTTAAATGGTATCCAAACCGCCTCAACGTGATGATCGGCAAGCGCTGCGTATTTGGCGTAGCATTCGCGTTTCTTGTTGTTATAGGCGACATTGGTTTCATCGTTCTCGTCGTAGGGCCATTGCGCGGCGCCCCAATGGACGGCGGCCATGAAGAAATTGTCGCGCGCGGTGACTTTGCGATCGGCCTGTGCCGCGGCGTTGGCCTTGGCCTCGCGGCGGCGCGCCACCGCCGCAAACGCTGGGCCGATGTCGGCCATTTTCTTCACCCGCTCGCGGATGCCGGCGAAATCGGCATTGGCTTCGATGCCGCAGGGCAGGTGGATGTAGAGCGAACGCGGCTGATCCCAATCGATGCCATTGGCGCGAATAATATTGTCGATGAGCCAGCGCTGCTCGTCGAAGCGGCGCACCCGCGGCGGACCGCGGCGGTCGAGAATGGGCGGAAAGCCTTGCTGCGGGCGGTTCATGCGCTTCCTCCGATGGCGGGCCCGCAGTCGCTCCGGCAGACCGGGCCGCTTGCGGCAGTATTATCGGCGCGGCGCATGCCTTGTTGTCAACGACGCTGCGGCTATCATCCGCGGCGCGCTTCTACCCGCGGCGCGCGGCGCCGGACGCCGGCAACGCGTTATTCGCACTCTCGCCTCACAATGCACGCCTTTTGACGCCAAGAAAGAAGTTGATCCGATGAAACTTGCCGTCCCGGATATGATTTCCAATTCGTATTTCCCGGCCGAAGCCGCGGTCGAACTCGGATTTTTCAAAGCCGAGGGGCTCGATATTGCGCTCGAACTGATTTTCCCGGTCGACAAGGCCTATGCGGCGTTGCGCGAGGGCGCGGTCGATTTCGTCGGCGGTTCGGCGCATTCGGCGCTGGCCGCGTTTCCCGATTTCCGCGGCGTCAAACTGATCTGCGCGCAAGCGCAGGGCATGTACTGGTTTCTGGTCATGCACGCGGACTTAAAAGCGCAACGCGGCGATCTTGCCGTGGTCAAGGGCCGCAGCATCGGTGCGGCGCCGTGGGTTGATAAGGGCCTGCGGGGGTTGCTGACGGAAGCCGGTATCGACATCGCGCGCGATCACGTGACTATCGCGCCGGTCCCGGGCGCCGCCGGCGCCGGCATCAATTTCGGACTTACAGCGGCGAAAGCGCTCGAGGACCGCAAAGTCGATGGCTTCTGGGCCAACGGCATGGGCGCGGAAGTGGCGGTGCGCCGCGGCGTTGGCACGATTGTGCTGGATGTGCGCCGCGGCGACGGCCCGAAGCGCTGTTTCAACTTCACCGCGGCGACAATTGCCACGACCGATGCGCTAATCGCGCGGTCGCCGCACCAGGCCGCCACTGTCGTGCGCGCGATCGTCAAAACGCAGGAGGCGTTGAAAGCGGACGTGTCGCGCGCCGCCGAGGTTGGCAAAAAACTGTTTCCGCCGCCGGAGGCGGCGCTGATCACCGAGCTTATCCGACGCGACCTGCCCTATTACGACGCCGCGCTGTCGCCTGACTTCGTCGGCGGTATGAGCGAATTCGCGCGCGGACAGGGCCTGCTGGCGGGATCGATGTCTTACACCGACGTCGTCGCCACGCAATTCGCGCCGCTGTGGATGGGCTGAAGTCAGTGAGGTGTCATTGCGAGCGGCCCGCCTTCACTCGCTCGGCGAGCTACGTCGGGTATGAGTCCGCCGAAGCGCGGAGCGCGTAGGCGGAAGCGAAGCAATCCAGGTTCGTTACACGCTGGATTGCTTCGTTGCTTACGCTCCTCGCAATGACGATGCCTCCGTTACGCGCTCGGCCGCTCAGTGCCTTTGACGAACATGCGGTATCCCGAACGCACGTTCGGCCAGTAGTCCCAGATTGCATAATGCTGGGTGCAGCGATTGTCCCAGAACGCGATCGAATGCGGCGTCCAGCGGAAGCGCATGTTCCAGTGCGGCCGCGCGATGTGATCGTAGAGGAATTCGAGTATGCCGCGACTTTCGCCGGCCGACACTTCGTTAATGTGGCTGGTGAATTCGCGATTGACGAACAGCGCCTTGCGGCCGCTTTCGGGATGGCGGATGACGACCGGATGAACTGAGACCGGATAGGTATCGGCATTCTTGTCGAAGCCGCGGGCGCCGTCGTGAGTTGCGGTCTTGCCCTCGAGATAGGCCTTCATCGAGGGGCTCAGTTCTTCGTAAGCCTTGTAGGCGGAGGCGAACATGGTGTCGCCGCCGCCGTTCGGCGGAATGATCTCCTGGTAGAGCACGCTGTACATCGGCGGGATTTCGGCGCAGCTCTGGTCGGAATGCCACTCCTCGCCGGAGACACGTTTTGAATTGGCGTCGAAATATTGTTTCCGGATCGCCGGATGGCCAGGAATGGTTTTCGATGCGGTGCCCTTGCCGCCGACATGAACGTGCGGTTCGCCGAAATAGCGCACCAGGCGTTCGTGCGATTCGAAATCGATTTTCTGGTTGCGGAAGAAAATCACGCCATGCGCGATGATTGCGTCATGCACCTCTTCCACCTGGCGATTGGAAAGTGGCCGCGTCAGATCGATATTGTCGATCTCGGCGCCGACGTGCGGCGTGCAAGGCGTGACGGTGATGGTGTCATAGTCGCGGGTTTGGTCGCGAATTTGGCTCATGGTGGGTTTCTCGCGGCAGCAAGCGGCCCGAAGTCGAGCCGGATCGTAGTCGAGGCGTGGCGAGAACGCCAGGGCGCGCGCGGGCTTGTTATTTGAGCATGATCTTTTCCGAAGACCGGCGTCCACTTTTCGGGATCATGCTTTAGAACGCTCCGGCATGGAACTGGAAGCGCTGGGTGACGTCGTAGCTCTGCTTCGAAATCGGATAGGCATAATCAACCCGGATCGGGCCGAACATGGAATCCAAGATCAGGCTGGCGCCGACCGAGGCGCGCAACGCCTGCGAATTGGCGATCTGCTGCGCTGGCGAGAGCGAGGTCGCCAAGCCGGGTACGGTCGAGGCGTTGGTCGCCCATAGACTGCCGGTGTCCGCGAACAATGCGATCTTGAGCTGCGCATCGGGCGGCACGAACGGCATCGGCGCCTGCAGTTCGGCCGAGGTGGTCCAGTAAATGTTGCCGCCGAGATTATCCATCGTCGTGCCCGGGGTGATGTCGCGCGGACCGAAACCGTTGGGAGCAAAACCGCGAATGAGCTGCGGTCCGCCGAAGAACCCGCTCAGAAGCGGCAATTGCTGACCGCCCCATGGCGTCACGTAGCCGCCTTGCGCCCGCACCACGCCGACGAGATCGCCGGCAATGGGTTGATACAATCGGACGTCGTCGGTGGTGCGCGCGAATTTGGCCGCCCCTCCGAGTCCGGCGAACTCGTTATCGGTCCGCGCCCACACGCCACTCGTCGGATTTTTGGGATTGTCGAGCGTTGAATAAGTCACGCCGCTGCCGATGGAAGAGACCCAATAGGACCCCGCCTGTGCCGCCTGCTGGATCGGCAGCGAAACCGTACCGATCGCCGGATCGAGCGAAACGCCCTGGTTGTAAATCGAGTAGCTCCACGTCACCCCGAGATTGTCGGTGATCGGCGTGCCGGCGGAAAGTTTGGCGCCGTAGAGGCTGGTGTTAAACGCCTGATTGGAATTGGCGAAGGTTTGGCGGCCGAACAGTTCGCCGCCGACCGAAAGCCGTTGGCCGAGAAACCAGGGATCGGTGAAGGCGAGATCGAATCCTCTGGCATATTGTCCATAGGTGAGCGTCGTTTTGGCGATGTCGCCGGTGCCGAGGAAATTCGTGTCGCTGATGGTCACCTGGGCCAAGAAGCCGTCGCTGGTCGAGTAGCCGCCGGACACCCAGAAATTTCCGGTCTGCTGCTCCTCGACCGTGACGTCGAGCACGACGCGGTCAGGCGCCGAACCGGGCCCGGCCGCGATCTTCACGGACTTGAAATAGCCAAGCGCCTTGAGGTGGCGCTCGCCGCGATCGACCAGCGCGCGATTGTAGGCATCGCCCTCCCCGACGTCGAACTCGCGGCGGATCACTTCGTCGCGGGTTTTGGCGTTGCCGTGAATCTGGATGCGCTCGATATAGACGCGTTTGCCTTGCTCGATCCGGTACGAAACGTCGACAATCCGGCGCTCGGCGTGGCGCTCGGTCCGTGAAACGACGCTGGCGAAAGGCTCGCCGCCTCTGGCCAGCGCGATCGCAAGCGCCTCGACCGATTTGGCGACCGCGTCCGCATCGTAAATATCGCCGCTCTGGGTGTGGAGATTGTCACGCAGTGCACTGCCGTCCACGGTCTTCAAATGCGACTCGATACCGACTTTGCCGAAGCGATATTGCGGCCCTTCGTCGATCTTGAAGGTGACGACGGCACCCTTCCTGTTGGCGTCGTATCGCGCCGCGGAAGATACCCGCACATCGGGATAGCCATGAGCGAGATAGAAGCGCCGGACCAGGTCCTTGTCGTTCTCGATCCGATCGGCATCGTAAATATCGTTGTTGAGAAGAAGGCTCAGCGGATTGCTGGTGCCGGTCTTCACCACGCCTCTGAGCTTGACTTGCGAGTAGGCGGCATTGCCAGTGAAGGCAATATCTTTGACCGCGAGCTTTTCGCCTTCCTTGATCTCAAAGACGAGATTCACCCGGCCGTTGTCGCCGCGCTTGCCCTCGATCGTCTTCGGCACGACCTGCGTGTTGAAATAGCCGTGCGCCCGATAGAGATCGAGAATGTGGACGACGTCGCTTTGTACAAGTTCGCGCGACAGCGGCCCGTTGGCTTTCGACTGCACCTGCGCTTTGAGATCGGCGTCTTTGAGCTTTCTGTTGCCTTCGAAAGCGACGACTCCGATCGTGGGATTTTCGACCACCACAACCAGGATGCGGCTTCCCTCGTGGGAGATCTTCACATCGGCGAATAGTCCGGTGGCGTAAAGTGTCTTGAGCGCGGCGTCGCGCGCCGCCGCATCGTATTGGCCGTCTGGCGCGCCGTGAAAAAACGAGCGGATCATGTCGGCGCCGGTGTGCCGATTGCCGATCACGGTAATCGCAGGATCCTGTTCCGCGCCGCCCGCCGCGGCCGTCCCGACGCAAGCCGCTGCCGCAAACCGTGCCGCAGCGATCACGGCGATCCCAGCACGACGCATTCCGCACAACTCCCCGATCCGACAGCTAAATTCACCTGAAAGCGAGGGCGGGAGCGTGTCCGATTGTGTCGAAATCTGAGGTATTGTTGGGGCGCTTGCCACAAAGGTTTACGCCGACAGGCGCGATCGCCGAACCAATGCGTGGCGGCGGCGTTTGCCGGATTTGAGGATAAATGCGGCGTGACTGCATTTCCGCTCGATCTCGGCGCGGCCAGATCTTTCCGTTCGCCACTGCGGCGGCGTTTACCACGATCGTGCTCGGCGCCAATTCGGCGCCCTTCCCCCTGCGACATCGCATCAAGTGGGTTCCCTGGAGCTTTCTTTGCGCCAGAAATTTAACCGACCAGGGGCGGCCATGGAGGATGACATGGCTGCCGATACTGCTGTTGACGCGGAGCTTTGGCTCATTCTTGCGGCGATGATTGGCTGGATATTGCTTGGTTGCTTTCTCACGGCACACGATCGCCACCACGCGCCGCGGCACTAGCCACGCCTGAGGCTTGGCTTCCATCAAGCAACCGGCGCGAGGCCCGTTGCCGCAAAGTCATGCGGCTTCAAGACCTCGCGCCACTTTCGTTCTCAGCGCGATCTCGCCTAGGCGGTTAGGCGTTCAGCGAAAGGGTCGCCTTATCATAATCGCCGCTTCCCATACCGCTATCGGCGAACATGCCATGCGCGGCGATCCATTCGAACGACTGCTCGTAGACTTCTTTGGTATACGGCTCGAACACCAGCCGCTCGCCCGGACCCCAGCGCCGTGTATCCATCAGCGCATGGAAACGATCGGGGAATTCGTTCTTGTAATAATGGGTGTAGAGCTCCGGCCGCAGATCGATGTCGCGTTGCGCCCGGCGCAGCGCGCGGAAGAATTTACGTAAGTCTTCCGGATCGGGATCGCCGTGGATCATGGTTGCGATCATGAAGGTGGTGTCGATGACTTTGCGGAAGCCAAGCTGCTCGACGAAGTAATAAGGACCGCTGAACAGGCTCACCGCCGGCGCCTTGCCTTCGATCAGCTGCTCCATGCGCTTGAACAGCATGCCGTCGGCAAAATTCAGCTTGATCTGGTCGGGCTTGAGATAAGGTTCGAGCCCCTGCACGGTGGCATAATGGCTGCCGGATTGGTAACCGACCGAAATCGGCACCCCGGCAAGATCGGCCGGCGATTCCACCTTTGACTCATGCGGCACGAAAATGCCGGCGGGCGAGACCGAATAGACGTCGGTATACATGCGGCCGATGCCTTTGGACGCGGCAACATTCACCGTCCAGTGGCAGGCACAGCTGACGTTCGACTTGCGCCCCTCTTCGAAGGACTGGAATGCGCCGACTTTGTCGCCCTTGTCGTGGATCTTGCCGCCGGTCGCGCGAACCAGTTCGCGAAATTCGTAATCGAGCCCCTCGTCGCGGAAATAGCCCTTTTCCTCCGCGACCCATTCGTGCAGGCGGAAATGCGGTTCGATGATGAATTTTGCCATTGCTTTCTCTCCCTTTCTTCAGCAGGCGTTGAGGCGACCGTTGCGGCGCATTTGTGGACGCATTTGGCCGCGCTCGGCGACGCGCCGCGCCCGGATCATCTTGACGTGGTCGTCCATCAAGGCGCGCGCGCCGCTCGGATCGCGAAGCTCAATCAGATCAGCGAGCTTGGTATGAATTTCCAGAATGTGCCGCGCCAGCTTGGGCGTCGCGGTGACGTTGCGGCGCGGCCACGATATGTGCTCGAGCGAGACGAGCTGCACCAGGATGACGCGGTTGTGCGAGGCCTCGGCCACGGCGAGATGAAAGTCCCGCGACAGGCGCGTAAATTCGTCGAGACCGCCGATCGCCGCTTCAGCCTCGCGCAACAAGCGGCGCAGCTTTTCGATGTCGGCCGCCGTCGCATTTTCCGCCGCAAGTTCGGCGCCGAGCGTTTCGATGGCGCGCTGTGCGTCCATAATTTCGGCAGCGCTCACGCCGGTGAGATCGAGTTGCACCGCAAGCGCTTCGGCAAACAGGCGCGGATTGCCATGGGCAATGCGCGCGCCGCCACCTTTGCCCATGCGGATTTCGACGATGCCGAGGGCTTCGAGCGTGCGCAACGCGTCGCGCGCAACGATCCGGCTGGCGTTAAAGCGCGCCGCCAGATCTTTTTCGGTGCCGAGAAAATCGCCGGGCCGCAGCCGCTTGGCAAATAGCGCATCGCGCACCTCGGCCACGACCTGCGCGGAGAGCGACGACGAGCGGCCCGCCAGCATGATGCGGGCTGTGGCGTTCGCGTTTGGCTTGTGCAGCACTGGCAAAGATCGATCCTACGCGGCTAGATATTAAAGATAATATCTTTACTGTCAAACCACTTAGTGATCCAGTAGCCCATTGAATTCTGAGAGGAAAATTTGCGGCCGGAAGCGCGTTTGGGATGCCGAGGCCGTGGCTACAGGGCTCGCGTGGTGTCGTCGAACAATTCCTCGACGGTAAAGCCGCGCGGAATGATTTTCATTTCCAGCGCGTAACTCGACATCAGTTCGAGCGCCGGTCGCACCGCCGCGAAGCCGAATGGAATCGTGTCGATCGCGCCGGGCTTCGGCAGGCCGGCGGCTTTCTTGCTCGCCGCCAGCATGCGGAAGATTTCCTGCACCGCGCCCGGATCGGATTTGGCGAGCGCAGACTTGACCACGACCAAGTGGTTGACCGGCACGGTCGCGTGCTTGTTGTACCACTCCTTCGCCGCCGCCTCCGGCTCGGCGATGACGCTCTTGAGCCGTGGATCTTTTGGAATGTTGCCGCCGAAGATCGCAGCGTCGAGTTCGCCCTCGAGCAGCATTTTGGTCATGTCCTTGCCGGCGGCGGCGCGCTCGACGCCCGGCGGGTCGCGATATTCGGGAACATGGGCGTCCTCAAAGGTCACCCATTTCACCTTGTTGAGATCGACCCCGTAATCCTTCCAGAGAATGCCGCGCAGCCAGACGCCGGTCGTCTGCGAGAATGCGCGCACGCCGACGCGCCGGCCCGACAAGTTTTCCGGGGTCACGATCCCGCGCTCGGAATTGTAGAACATGGTGCCGTGCTGAAAACGTCCCATCATCGTCGCTGGCAACAGCGTCAGCGGCTTGCCATAGG
>DASXJB010000189.1:0-33633 GCA_036497645.1 Xanthobacteraceae bacterium | reverse complement strand
CCAAGACGGCGGCGTGCGGGGCCTGAAACGAATTGACACCGCGAGGCTGAACTGCGCGACGCACGCGACGTCGGCCTGCCCCGAACTGACGTGGCCGTCGGCCGCCGAGAACGACGCGACGCAGATCATCACGCAATCGACGCAGCGGGCGACGCTGCCGACGCCGCCGCACATTATTCGCGGCAATTGATAGATCACCATGCAATCGACGCAGCGGCCGCCTCGCGCGGCCGCCACGCCGTTTGCGGCCGCCAACTACTCGACGACGAGGGTCGGCTTGAGATCCACGGGCCGGGACACGTTGTGAAAATTGGGTGAAGTCGCCATCACCGCTTTGTGGATTTCGGCAAACTGCTCCTTGGTGCCATTGCCCTTGATGCGGACGACGTAGCTCAGATTCTTGTAACCCGGCGGCACGGCTGAATCGATTCCGAGAAAGCCGCGGAGATCAATCTCGCCGTCGGTTTCAATCTCGAGCTTCTCGAGCGTAATTCCGCGCACCGCGCACTGCGCCACATAGCCGACCATCATGCAGGCGTTAAGCGCCGCCAAGAGATGCTCCTGGGGGTTGGCGAACCGATTCGAGCCACCGATCTCGCAAGGCTCGTCGATTTCGAACGAGAATTGGCGCGGCACCTGTTGTCCACCGATCGTGAAGCCGTCGACGTGCGCACGGCTCCGCGCCTGGCCCTGCCAGTCCGATCTGACGCGCCAGTGGGTCTTGGCTTTCGCGGCATCGCCCCTGACGCCATCGATCAGTGCGAACAGGTCATCGACATTGATGCCGTTGACGACTTTAGGCTTGGTGGTCTCAGTTCTGGTCAGCATGACAGGTCTCCTTGTATTGGGTCGTGGTTGCGTTTGGCAGCGGACTAGTGGAGCGTGGCGAGCGCCGTCTGTATGCGCTGGCCCTGCTTTTCGTTGATCAGGCCGGAGAGCACCTCGCCGAAGTGCGGGTGCTGGGCGCCGGAATGGATGTATTGCCATCGGTAGGCCTTCAGAAACGCGGCCTCGATCGCGCGCGCCTCGGCCTCGCCGACCGCCCGGGCACATTTGGTCGTGAAGTAGCCGGCGTCGGCCTTGGCCTGAGCCTGCAGGATACCGTCCAGCGCGGCGACCAGCTCGATCAACTCATTGACGGCCCGGTCGCGTTGCTCCGCACTGAGCTCGGCGTCGTGGCGCAGCCACTCCAGCTCGTCGAGGATGGCGTGCTGGCTTTCTTCCCTCCAGTGATAGAGGAAGACGTCCTTGAACAGCTCGGACAGCCCGCTATCGGAATCGATGCTCTGTCGATAATGCAGCTGTGTGAACAGCTCGATATCGAGGGTGAGGGCCAACACCGCCCATGTGCTTTTACCGAGCACGGCATGGGCGACATTGTTGGGATCGATGTCGAAGCGATAGCCGTCGGGCAGCACCTCACCAATCATTGCGTCGATCCGGCGGAACAACGCCTGATGCTTCAGCTCCTCATCGCTGAACCGGACCAGCGCCTCGAGCGCAACCTGATCGCCGAACCAGTGATCGTGGCTCAGTTCCAAAACTTTGGCGTTGATGAAGCGCTCAACCAGGCCAAAGATGTTGGCATAGGTACGGCCCTGGATCTGACTCACGAACCGCTTTTCATCGGCGGACAGAGTCGTGAACGCATCGACCAGAGACAATCCATCCGGCAAGAACTTGTGGGCGGTATCAAAGCGGCGCCCCCGGATCACGTCCTTGTCGATATCCCACCGCACGCGCTTGGAGGTCGCGACGCAGCGCGCATAGCGGTCGGTGTGAGAAATCTTTTCGATCGCATTCATCTTCAATCTCCTGTCTCCGGGAGTGCCGACGCGATGGACCGATCGGCTGATCGGGCAATCATTAAGTCGGCAGGCGGTCGAGAATCTATGACCAGCCCGCCGGAAGACATGACTGAAACGCCGGATCGCGGCTTGCCGCTCATGATTCGCTTGATGGTGTGGGCGCACCGGCCGCACCGCGCGCTGCAGCCGAGACAGTCATAGATCTGGCTCATCCGCATCTGTTGCGTGGCGTTCGCAAGTGTCGAACGAACCTGCTGGTCGCTGAACACGTTGCAAGAACAGACGATCATGACGTTGTCCCCGCTAAATCAGGTATCGGGCCAAAGCTGAAACGAAGAGAAGCAGAACGAGGCCACCGACCCATCCCGCCACGAGCGCTATGAACTGCGCTGGGGACACGAAAGCGCGCTGTGCTCGCCGTGTTCTGGCGGTTGCGACACTCCATTTGTTTGCCATGCGGAGGCCTCAGGCGGCTGTCTAATCGTTGATTCAAGCAACCAATCGTTGGTCGTTCGTCGGTGCCGTCCAAGCGCTCAACTGCTTCTCCAGTTTGACGAGCCTGGCATCGTCGTGATTCGCTCTGACCGCGTAACCGCTGCGGGCGGCAAGTCCACGCATCGCCTTGTTGTCGTAGAGCGTATCGGCGAGCATGCGCCGGATACCCGAAGCCGCTGCCTCGCGCTCCAGCTTTGTGAGCAAAGCACGGCCTATTCCGCAGGCCTGCCAATTATCGGCGACGGCGAGGGCGAACTCGCAGGTGGCCGGATCGTGTTCGTCTATGACGTATCTCGCCTCGCCAACCATCGTCTCGTTTCTGTCCTCGAATACCTCTGCGAGCAGCGCGAGATGACGGCTGTAGTCAATCTTGCCCAAGCGCTCAGCCACTCCGTCCGGAAGTTCATTGAACGAAGTCATAAAGCGGCAGTAGCGGGCGCTAGCGGAGAGTGAACGGAAGAATTCCCGCTGCAATTTAAAGTCTTGGGGCAACATCGGGCGGATCGTTACCCGGCGGCCGTTGGCGGCCGGCACGAAATCGATGAGGTGCACCGGATAGCGAGGAATCGTGTAGGTCATGACAAGTGCCTTTCGTCCGCCGCCTTGCAATGCCGAGAATCTCGGCTCGGCACCGCGGGTCTTTCCGAATTGACTGTTCAGTAGCGGCGGCTGAAAGCGCGCTCGCGTTTCAGCTCACCTTTGACGACGCCCTCGATTTCACAACGTCGCAGACCCATGTCCTGCAGCTCGCGATCGCTCAGGGCTTCGAGCTGAAGCATTGCCTCGCGCTGGAGGCGCCAATCCAAATAAGCCACCCACCAAGACCGCAACTTGGCGATCAATTGGGCAGGCTGGGTTGCGACGCTTTGTAGCCGAGCCGTCGTGCTGGAAAGCGTTCTCATGATGTACTCCGGCATCGTATCTTTCTGGTCCCAGCTCAGGCCGAACGCCCGAGCCGAGCCATTTGTCTGTGGCAGATATAGCCAGGGCACCGCCGCGGACGAATGACGTGCACGCCGGATGTCTTGCTCAGGACACCGGAATGCGAAGGTGTTGGTCCCATGGATGCACTTTCAGATCTGCTGCGGGTTGTTCGTCTCAAGGGCGGAGTCTTTCTCCACGCCGAGTTCACCACGCCGTGGTGCATCTTCTCGCAGGTCACGCCGCAGGATTGCGGCCCGCTGCTGGACGGCGCCGAACACATGGTGCCCTACCACTATGTCGTTGAAGGCCGTTTGACCGCGCAGATTCCAAATAAAGCGCCAATCGAAGTCGAGGCCGGCGAGGTCATCATCTTTCCGCACAACGACGGCCACTTGCTTGGAAGCGACCTTAACCTGCCACCGGTGCCGTCAAGAGAGGTCGTGCGCGTCTCGCCCGAAAGCGGCCTGTTCGTTATTCGTCACGGCGGCGGTGGTGCGAGAACGCGGGTCGTGTGCGGCTTTCTCGGTTGCGACCGATTGGACGGCAATCCTCTTGCAGCTGCGCTGCCGCCGGTGTTGCGCTTCGATGCCCGTCAGGGCAGTGCTGCGTCTTGGATCAGGAGTTCGTTCGAGTTTGCCGCGGATGAAATTGCAGCGGGCCGGGCCGGCTCCGGGACAGTGCTGGCAAAATTATCCGAGTTGCTCTTCGTCGAAAGCTTGCGGCACTATGTTGAGGCGCTTCCGGACGAACAGACTGGATGGCTCGCGGGTCTAAAAGACAGCTTCGTGTCTCGCGCTCTGGGGCTGCTTCACGGGCGCGTGGCCAAGCAGTGGACCGTCGATGATCTTGGCCGTGAAGTTGGTCTGTCGCGTTCGGCGCTCGCGGAGCGCTTCACGCGTCTGATCGGCGAACCGCCGATGCGCTACCTGGCGCGCTGGCGCATACAGCTCGCTGGCCACCAGCTGCGCAACAGCGACACACCATTGGTGCGGATTGCTGAGGAGGTGGGCTACGAGTCCGAGGCTGCCTTTAACCGTGCCTTCAAACGCCACTTCGGGGTCCCGCCCGCCGCCTGGCGCAAGAACGTTTCGACATCTCCGAAGGCATACTCGAGCGTGTGAGTCCCTGCGCTGCCCTATATACCGAAGCAGTCGCAAGTTGCGCTAGCGCCATGCGAGCTGACGCCACGTAATCAGATCGTTCACGGCGTAGAGATACGGCGTCAGCCAGACTGCGATCCAAGCGACGGCCGCCCAAGTCATAATGCGACAGGTCATTGCCGAGCCTGCTCCGGCAAGCTTGTCATATGGCTAAGGCAAGCCTGGCGTTAATCAGCGATCCGGGAATGCGAGCGACTGGAAAATTTATCGGCAGGATTGACATTTCCGGTGTCGCTCGCCACATAGCAAGTGTCGGGCCACATTGCAGTCGCCCGGCGTACCCAAGGCATATCGCCCAAGCACTGCAGTTCGCCCGCGCTCCGGGCGGAGGACTTTTGGCGATATGTCTAATCCCCACAAGCCTTTCGTTCGGTCGCGGCATTCCAATCCGGGCATTCGACGACCGCCCGGTGAGCTGCCGCGCGCAGTCAAGCGTTGTCTCACTCCCAATGGAGATGAGAAATGTCTTGCGACAACTCGACTTACCACATCGCCGTCCATTGCGATCCGTGTTTAAGCCCCAAGCTAGAGCTGGGCGATTACGCCACGGCGAGGAAAACGGACCTTGAACGCCATACTGCCGATCGATTCCGATCAAAAGGACATCGGCACGAAGTTCAATCGCGCATCATTCCAGACAGCGTACAAACAGACCCTGAATACGTCTGGGGTGACGAAGGACCGATCAATGGCTGAAGAGGTCCTAACCGTAGCGCGCGTTGGGCCGGCAAAGCTTGAGGACCTCAGACCAAAACTATTTCGGTCTGAGACGAGCGCAGCATGACCCTTCGCTTCCTCGGCCACATCGATCTTCCAGCGCATCGATCCAGCGGCGGTTTCGATCACGCCGACGTGCATGCGCCCACGGATCGAATCTATGTGGCCCATACCGCCAACGATTCGATCGATGTGATCGACTGCACTCAAGACCGGTTCGTTGAGTCGATCGCCGGCTTTCCTGCGGTGGCTGGCGCGCTCGTGTCCGAAGCGCGCGGCCTGGTCTTCGCCACCAACCGCGGCGAGAATACCGTCTCAGTATTTACGCCTGGTGACGAGCCGAACGGCTTCAAAATCGGCGTCGGCGTCAAGCCGAATGGAGTCGCGTTCGACGATAGCCGCGGTCTCCTGGTCGTTGCCAATGTCGGCGATCCTGCTATTGCGGATTCTTACACAGCATCGGTAGTTGACGTCGGACGGAGGGAGCGGATCGCCGAGATCAAGGTTCCGGGTCGTACCCGCTGGGCAATCTTCGACCCGGCAGCGCAGACGTTCTTCATCAATATCGCGTCGCCGGCCCGGATCGTCGCGATTGACGCTCGCGAGCCTGACAAAATATCGAAACAATATGAAATGCCAGCGGCAGGCCCGCATGGTTTAGACCTTGATCCGGCGACTGGCCGTCTGTTCTGCGCCTGTGATGCAGGCATCTTGCTCGCGATCGACGTCGTATCGGGCGGCGTCCTTGCTGATGTTCGCCTCAGCGGCTCCCCCGACGTGATTTTTCTTAATCCACGATCGGGACACCTCTGCGTCGCCATCGGCGATCCTGGCGTCATCGATGTCATCGACGTTGCCACGATGCGCCGGAAGGAAGTCGTGACGACGGAATCGGGTGCGCACACGCTAGCGCTCGATCAGAAAAGAAACAAAGTCTATGCGTTTCTGCCCCGCTCGCATCGTGCCGCAGTGTTCGTTGATGCGGCTTAGAGGAGGGCACAATCCCGAATTTCGTTTCGTGCACGGTTCATTAAATGGCTACGCCACAGCCCAAAGGAGATGCCCATGAAATGGATCACTCGTGAACACGTTAAGGTCGATCGGGTTGCGTGCCCGTGGCTCATTAAAAAATTCGTCGACAAGGATGCCGCATTCGTTTTCGTGCCGCCCGAGAAAGTCATGGAAGAGGCAAAGCGGCTCGACGCTATTCCTTACGACGTTAAGAACGTCGAACTAGGCCATCACGGCAAGGAATGCTCGTTCGAGGCGATCTTAAAAAAATACAAGCTGACGGATGATCGCGCGCTTGTCCTGCTGGGAAAGATCGTCAACGGCGCAGACACCGATAATACCTTATACGAGCAGCCCGAAGGGCCGGGACTGGAGGCCATCGCCGAAGGCTTTCGCCATCTTGGCTATAAGGACGATCACGCGCTGAATGATGCGGAGTGGATCATTTACGACGCGCTTTATGCGTACTGCCAAAAGATGGTGCGTGACGGCAAACCCAACGGAATGTTCACGTGAGGCGGCATCGATGTCGCTTTTGCCGAGCACAGTGACCAAGTTGCGGCTAGCGAATTAACAGAGTGGCGCCGGACGCCAAAAGCAGGACCAGTACAAGCCTGCGGAACTGTGCTTCATCGAGGCTGCCGTAAAGCTTGAGTCCCAGCCAAGTGCCGGCGAGCAGCACCGGCAGCGCAGCGACGAACAGCCAGATGATATCTTGCGAGATCGAGCCCTGGCCGCCCAGCCAAGCCGCGCTCATTGCAAAAGTGGCAACTCCCACCGGCTGGAACACGGCGCGCTGCTGATCCTTGGTCCAGCCGCGTAATTGAGACCAGATCACAGTTACGATTCCGGCAAGCCCGGTCGCGCCGCCAACCACGCCATTGAGGAACCCCGCGCCGAGATCGCCCGCCACGACGGTTCTTTTGATTGGAGTTATAGTCGGCCGCAACAGACCGTAGAGGCTGAACAGCACCAATACCGCGCCGGTACCGACCCGTAGGTAATGTGGATCGGCGTGCGCGAGCATGAAGACGCCGAGCGGCACACCCAATGTGGTTCCGATGAGAAGCGGCGTCAGTCTTCGCCAGCTCAATGCGTGCCGCAATTTCCAGACTGAATAGCCCTGCACGACAAGCCCGAGACCCATGATCAAAGTCGCGGTCTGCAGCGGTGTGAGAATGTACAGCCATACGGCGGCGGCAACGATCCCAAAGGCGAAGCCGCCAAGCCCGGCAACTACCGCGGCGAGAAACGTGCCGCAGAGAAACAGAATCGTGAAAATGTTGATGCCTAGGCTCGAATCCATGTTGCTCGCTCCCAAACCTGAGCGAGCAGCACTTGCATGGAGAAAGCCCCATTTGACGGGGAGGCTGCGGTGTCCCCGAGCGCACGATCATCGCTCACACCGATCTCGTGCGCAAGTCCGAGCTAACCGTCGCAAGTGAAACACCACAAGTTGCGCTGACACCATGCAAGCTAACGCCACGTAAGCAGATCGTTCGCAGCGTAGAGGTAAGGCGTCAGCCAAACTGCGATCCAAGCAACGGCCGCCCAAGTCATGATCCGGTACGTCATTGCCGTCCCCGTTTTTGCTCCGCTTACGGCGACAGACGAGGTCATTCCTTATTGATGATCCCGAAAAATGGGTGCCGGTTTTCGGAAAAGATCATGCTCAAACAACAAGCTAAAGCGAAATGTCGAATCAACCTAAAATCGTTTCGCTTTAGTGGAATGACCTCGCCAGTGTTTGTTCACGCGGGTTGCGCCGTCTTCTGTTGGCTGCACATGCTTTGCATCGCTGTTTGCATGTCGGCCGGCGTTACATCGCGAATATGCGTGGCGATCGACCAGCGATGACCGAACGGATCTTCGATCTGGCCGTAGCGGTCGCCCCAGAACATGTCGCTGACCGGCATTGTCGCTTTGGCGCCAAGCCGAACGGCTCGTGTGGCAACCGTGTCGACATCGTCGACGTAAAGATGAATCGTGACGGGCGAGCCCTTGAGGGATTTTGGTCCGAGCGCGCCGTGTTCTGGCATTTCATCGACCAACATGACTGTTGAATCGCCGATGCGGAGGCTGGCATGCATGAGCCGTCCATTGGGGCCAGGCAGTCGCGAGGTTTCAGTGGCGTTGAATGCCTTCTTGTAAAACTCGATCGCTTCGGCCGCGCCCGCGCACACCAGATGCGGGGTCACCGTGTGCATGCCGTCCGGAATCGCCTTGACGTTGCTCATACCGCTACTCCTTGCTCTTTCGGTTTTCGGGTTGGCCAAGAAGGGTCACCAAATAGTTCCGCAAGTGGCCAAGGCTTGCGGTGGCGATCTCTGCATTTTGCTTCGCCTTCGCGAAGATGAAGGCGCCCTGCAGCACGCATTGCATGAAGTAGCCGACGCTCTCGGGATCCCAGGACGCGGCGGGCGCATAGCGAGCTTTAGCGGCGGCGAGGTCGCGGGTCAGTTCAGCGACGTGCTCTGACAGAATCCGATCGCACACGCCGCGCAGATTCGGATGGCTCGCATAGGCTTCCTGAACGGTCGTCCCGATCAGACAGGTGTAAAGCGGGATCTCGCCCTGCAGGAGGGAGATGCGAAAATCGACATAGCCCAGTACACGATCACGCGGATCCGTCGCAGAGCGGTACGGCGCGTTAGCAAACAACGTCGCCGCCATGGCGCCGAAGCGCTCAATCGCCGCGACGCCCAGCTCTTCCTTGCTGTCAAAGTGATGGAAGAAGCTGCCTTTGGTAACGCCTGCCGCCGCGCAGATGTCGTCGACCGTGCTGCCGGCATAGCCCTGGGTGCGTATGACGTCACGGGCCGCATCGAGCAGTTTGGCGCGGGTTTCGGAAGCCGTATGCGTTCGAATCATTTACATACCAACCAGTTGGTATGTAAATACCGCAACCTTTTCAAAGTGTCAAGGGCGGGCTGGTCACGGATGTTGTGCTGCGGACGTTAGGGTGTCTGCGAGCGGGAAGCGCTTGGCCGTCAACGAACAAAATCTTCGTCACCGATATGTTGACACTCGTCACCGATAACGTTACATTCGGGCCTCGAATCTCGCCTCATGATTCGGTGCGCTGCGGCCGGCAGGCCGTAGCGCGGGGCGAGTGCGGTGCCGGCGGGCGGACTTGCAACCCGCACTCGGGCGGCTTTGGGCATCAACCCCTCGGCACTAGGACCGGGGCGCGAGGTGCATTCGCTGGACTGGGACAGGCAGGGGCGGGGAAAGCCCGTCAGACAAACAGGCCAGGTCCCAGGAAGCATGGCCTGAGGCTGAGTCCCTTGCGATGAAAGACTCCTTGGGGCGAGAACCGCGGTGGAACGCCGACAGTCGTGCGCCTCACGTTTGGGCGCGGCCGTGCCCGTAAGGCACGGCAAATACACCATTGCGTCTGTCGGCGTTTCGCCTCCGAATTTCTCTTTCTTTCGTTCTTTCCGTTCTCATTGCCGGGCAAAAGGCGCGAAGCGCCGTCTTCAACTTAAAAGCCCCGGCAATCCATGCAGAAGCTTTGCTCGCACGGGCTTCCACCGGCGTTCGGGCGCGACAGCTCAGCATGGACCACCGCGTCAAGCGCGGTGGTGACGAGTCAGAGACCGTGGCGTGGCATAGCTCGGGCGCTCAAACGCGCCGCGAGAACGGATTTCTTGTGCTGCACGACGGTTCCGGATTCGCCTGACTTGACTTATCCGCCCATTTCCTTATTTCCGGCGGCGGGACACCCCTCCCCACCGAGGGGCGACTATCTGGAAGGATAGGCTATGACGTCACCAATCCCCTCCGTGCGGCCGCGTGTGCCGCATTTTTCGTCTGGACCATGCGCCAAGCGCCCCGGATGGAGCCTGCAAAACCTCGGCGGTGCATTCCTCGGTCGCTCGCATCGCGCAAAAGCCGGCAAAGCAAAGCTTAAATACGCCATCGACCTGACGCGCGAAGTCTTACAGGTGCCGGCGGACTATCGCATCGGCATCGTGCCGGCTTCCGATACCGGCGCCATTGAAATGGCGCTCTGGTCGCTGCTCGGGCCGCAGCCGGTGACGATGCTGGCGTGGGAATCTTTCGGCGAGGGCTGGGTCAATGACGTCGCCAAGGAGCTCAAGCTCAAAAATGTAACCGTGCTGCGCGCGCCCTATGGCGAACTGCCCGATCTGCGCGCAATCGATCCGGCAAGCGACATCGTGTTCACGTGGAACGGCACGACGTCCGGCACGCGCGTGCCGAATGCGGATTGGATCGCGGTGGACCGCACCGGACTGACCATCTGCGACGCCACCTCCGCCACCTTCGCGCAAGCCTTGGATTGGCCGAAGCTCGATGCCGCAACCTTCTCGTGGCAGAAGGTACTTGGCGGCGAGGCCGCGCACGGCATGCTGATTTTGTCGCCGCGCGCGGTGACGCGGCTCGAAACCCACGCGCCGCCGTGGCCGATGCCGAAGATCTTCCGCATGACCAAGGGCGGCAAGCTCAACGAAGCCATCTTTGCCGGCGAGACGATCAACACGCCGTCCATGCTGTGCGTCGAGGACTATCTCGATGCGCTGCAATGGGCGAAATCGATCGGCGGACTGAAAGCGCTGCAGGCGCGCGCGGATGCCAACGCAAAAGTCATCGCCGATTGGGTGGCGCGGACGTCATGGATCGATTTCCTCACCCGCGATCCGGCGCTGCGCTCGAACACGTCGGTGTGCCTGAAAGTGGTCGACGCGGCGGTCACCCGGCTTTCTGCCGAGGCGCAAGCTGGATTCGCCAAGGAGATCGCCGCGGCGCTGGATAAAGAAGGCGTCGCCTATGACATCGGCGCCTATCGCGATGCGCCGCCGGGGCTTCGCATCTGGTGCGGCTCGACCGTGGAGCGATCCGACGTCGAAGCGCTGACGCTGTGGCTTGATTGGGCCCATGCCAAGGTCAAAGCCGCGCTTGCCGCGGCAGCGTGAGATCACATCCAGCGCGGACTTGAGAGGACAAACGAAAATGGCGCCGAGAGTCCTTATTTCCGATGCGCTGTCGCCGGCCGCGGTGGCGATTTTCAAGGATCGCGGCCTCGACGTGGAGTTTGCGCCCAATCTCGGCAAGGACAAGGACAAGCTTGCCGCCACGATCAACGGTTTCGAGGGGCTCGCGACCCGCTCCGCGACCAAGGTCACGGGCAAGCTCCTGGAGCATGCCAAGAACCTGAAAGTGATCGGGCGCGCGGGCATTGGCGTCGACAACGTCGATATTCCGGCAGCGACCTCGCGCGGCATCATCGTGATGAACACGCCATTCGGTAATTCGATCACGACCGCGGAACATGCGATCTCGCTGATGCTGGCATTGGCCCGGCAAATTCCGGAGGCCGACAGCTCGACCCGCGCCGGCAAATGGGAGAAAAACAAATTTCTCGGGGTGGAGATCTTCGGCAAAACGCTGGGCATCATCGGCTGCGGCAATGTCGGTTCGATCGTCGCCGACCGCGCACTCGGCCTGAAGATGAAAGTCATCGCCTACGACCCGTTTCTGTCCGCCGAGCGCGCGCTTAAGCTCGGCGTGGAGAAGGTCGAACTTGACGAACTGTGGCGGCGCGCCGATTTCATCACCTTGCATACGCCGCTCACCGAAAAGACCCGCAACATCATCAATGCGGAAACGCTCGTGCAGATGAAGCGCGGCGTACGGCTGATCAATTGCGCGCGCGGCGAATTGGTCGATGATGCCGCGCTCGCCGCGGCCCTTAAATCCGGACACGTTGCCGGCGCGGCGCTTGATGTGTTTCGCGAGGAACCAGCGACCCAAAGCGTGCTGTTTGGGCTTCCCAATGTGGTCTGCACGCCACATCTCGGCGCCTCGACCATGGAGGCGCAGGAAAACGTCGCGCTGCAAATTGCCGAGCAGATGTCGGATTATCTGCTGCGCGGCGCTATTTCCAACGCGGTCAATTTCCCCTCGATCAGCGCCGAAGAAGCGCCGAAGCTAAAGCCGTTCATTGCGCTTGCCGAAAAGCTCGGCTCCTTCGCCGGACAGCTTACCGAAAGCGGCATCAAGCAGGTGCGGCTGACCTACGAGGGTGTGGTCGCGCAGATGAACACCAAGGCGCTTACCTCCGCCGCGGTCGCGGGTCTGCTGCGGCCGATGCTGCAGGACGTAAATGTGGTCTCGGCGCCGGTCGTGGCGAAGGATCGCGGCATCATCGTCGAGGATACCCGGCGCGACGCCGAGCGCGACTACGACAGCTTGATCACGCTCGCGGTGGTCACCGACCGGCAGACCCGCTCGGTCTCGGGCACCGTGTTCGCCGATGGACGCCCACGCATCGTCGATATCAAGGGCATCCGGATGGACGCCGAGTTCGCGCCATCGATGCTGTACGTGACCAATCAAGACAAGCCAGGATTCGTCGGACGGTTCGCCACCCTGTTGGCCGAGGCCGGCATCAATATCGCGACCTTCCATCTCGGGCGCGAGTCGGAGGGCGGCAACGCCATCGCACTGGTCGAAGTCGATGGCAGCGTGCCCGCCGAGGTGCTGGCGAAGGTGCGGCAGATTCCGAATGTGCAACAGGTCAAGCCGCTGCAGTTTTAGAACATGATCCGGAAAAGTGGAAACCGGTTTTCCGAAAAGATCATGCTCCAGCAAAAAGTCTTAGCGCCGCGTCGCCAGCGTGATGCCGGCGAGCACCAGCAGGTAGCCGACGGCGTGAAAGAATTGCAGCCGCTCGCCTAACAACGCGATCGCCAGCACCGATCCGAATACCGGAACCAGATGAATGAATGGCGCTGCCCGATTGGCGCCGACGAGTTCAATGCCGCGGTTGAGGAACAGATATCCGAGCAGCGATGGAAATATGCAGACGTAAAGCAGGCTCAGCGCGGTAACGTAATCGAAAACCATCGATTGGCCGGCGGCAATCTCCAGCGCCATCGCCGGCAACAGCAATAACGCGCCACCGCCCATGCCGACGGCCAGAAACGACAACGGATGTATCGGCGGCCGCACCCGCAGCATGGCCGCGTAGAAGGCGTAGACCAGGAGCGCAACGACGAACCACAGATCGCCGCGATTGAACGCGATCGCCAACAGGATTTCGAGGCTGCCGCGGCAGACGATAACAACTACGCCGGCGAGCGACAGCAAGATGCCGATGGCCTGGCGAACCGATAGACGATCGCGAAAGAGGACGAATGACCACACCGCGACAAATAACGGCGCGACCGACTGCAACAGCAGCCCATTGATCGCAGTGGTAAAGTGCAGGCCGTAATAAGCCATCGTGTTGTAGGCTGAGAAGCCGGTCAACGCGAGCAGCGTCAGCAATCCGGCATGCCGCCGGATCAATGGCCAGTCGCGCGCCAGGTGGCGAGCGGCAAACGGCAGCAAGATGACGAAAGCGCCGCTCCATCGGATCACGGACAAAGTGATCGGCGGGATATAGGCGGCGACGAAACGGCCGAGCACCACATTTCCGGACCAAAACAGCGACGTGAGCGACAGCAGCAAATACGCTTCGTGGAATAGCCGCGCGCCGGTGCGGGTCCGACCGCGATCGAGATCGTGCATTCTGCGAGCCGGATCGTCGCTCCGGCCGGATGCTCGATCGCCGTCTGTTTTCCGGTCGCGAAATTGAAACTGTCCCGGCGGGGTCATCTGTGTTCCGGCGGCTAAATACCAAAATACGGCTCAGCTACCGCGATGGGCACCAAGCTGCTAGGGCGCGGTCCGCATGACTGATCGAGCATCGGCGCGCCGCGCGTGAAGCCTTCGTTGTGGCTAGAGCGGACGCGTGGGCCCGGTCAGCGCCGCCCTGCAGCGGTGCCCTGATCCAGGGCCCGGTTTATAGCCAAAGTCAGTTAATAGGCAGCCGATGCAAATTCTCTTGGGAAAACAGACCATTGCCGCGATCTGCCGGCACCCGCGACAGCCAGTATTTCTTGCTTCGCAGGGCATCATCCATTATCGGAACGAGCGGCTGCAGCCGGAATCCGAACCATCCGAGTCGTGATCGGCCGTTTGAGGACGCTTCCCTCATGGCAAATGTCGTCGTGATTGGCTCTCAATGGGGCGACGAGGGCAAAGGCAAGATCGTCGATTGGCTCTCCGAGCAGGCCGACATCGTCGTCCGCTTTCAGGGCGGTCACAATGCCGGCCATACGCTGGTCGTCGACGGCACGACCTACAAGCTGTCGCTGTTGCCGTCCGGCGTGGTGCGGCCGGGAAAGCTTTCGGTGATCGGGAACGGGGTGGTTCTCGATCCGCATGCCCTGTTGGGCGAAATAGCCCAACTCAAGAAGCAGGGCATTGTCGTCACCCCGGACAATCTGCGGATCGCGGAAAACACACCGCTGATCCTGCCGCTGCATCAGGAACTCGACGTCGCGCGCGAGCGCGCCTCCGGCAAGGGGGCGATCGGCACTACCGGCCGCGGCATCGGCCCGGCCTACGAGGACAAGGTCGGACGGCGCGCCATTCGGTTGATGGATCTCGCCGATCTGCAAATGCTCAACGGCAAGATCGAGCGCCTGCTTGCGCATCACAATGCGCTGCGCCGAGGTCTGGGCATGAAAGAGATCGCGCCCCGCGTCCTGTATGACGAACTCGCTGCCGTCAGCCCTAAGATATTGCCGTTCATGGATTCGGTGTGGTCGTTGCTCGACGAGCGCCGCCGCGAGGGCAAACGCATCCTTTTCGAAGGCGCACAGGGCGCGCTTCTCGACATCGATCACGGAACCTATCCGTTCGTCACATCCTCCAACACGGTGGCGGCGCAAGCGGCAACCGGTTCCGGTATGGGCCCCGGCGCAATCGACTACGTCCTTGGCATCTGCAAGGCCTACACCACCCGCGTCGGGGCGGGACCGTTTCCGACCGAACAGATCAATGAGATCGGCAAGACGCTTGGCGAGCGCGGTAAGGAATTCGGCGTCGTCACCGGCCGGCCGCGGCGCTGCGGCTGGTTCGATGCCGTTCTGGTGCGCCAGACCGTGCGCACCAGCGGCATTCAAGGACTGGCGCTCACCAAACTCGACATCCTGGACGGTTTCGACGAAATAAAGGTCTGCGTCGCTTACCGGCTTGATGGCCGTTAGATCGACTATCTGCCCGCCAGCGAGCACGCCCAGGCCCGCGTCGAGCCGATCTATGAAACGATAGCGGGCTGGCGGGAAAAAACAGCCCATGCCCGCTCGTGGGCGGACCTGCCCGCCCAAGCGATCAAATATGTCCGTCGTTTGGAGGAGTTGATCGGCTGTTCCGCCGCAATTTTGTCCACCAGTCCCGAACGTGAGGACACGATCCTCATGCAAAATCCGTTCGAAGCGTAAGATGCAACTTTAGCGAGCCAAGCGTAAACTCCCCGAATGGCAGATTATCACCCACTCATTACTCGCGCCGTAGAAGGGCTCAGCAATAATACCGCGGAGGCCCGGCGCACGCTGTACGAGCGCGCCCGCGCGGCCCTGGTGGCGCAGCTGCGCGGCATCGACCCGCCGCTGTCCGAAGCCGAAATCACCCGGGAGCGTCTGGCGCTGGAAGATGCAATCCGCAAGGTCGAGGCGGAGTCGGTGCGCAAGGCACGTGCAGAGCCGCGGCCTGGTCCGGTAGCGCCGCGCGCGATCAATGCGGTGAATCGCCAGTCTATCGGCGGCGCTGCGCCGACGGTGCCGGCCGCGGCGGCATGGCGCGACCGTCAGAGCGAAACGCCTGGGGATGGCGCGCCGCTGCGCGCCGAAGCAAAATTCTCCGACTTGGCGCGAAAGGAACCGCCGCAGGCGAGCGCTCACAAGACCCCATTAAGCGAGTCGCCGCGGCCATCGGAACCACCCGCAAGCGCGCGTAGCCGGCTTCTTGGCGCGCGCACCTCCGAACGGCCGCCGCAAGACCTAAAGTTCTTTCGCAAGCCAATAGCCGCCGCAGGCGATTTGGACGTGGCGCCGTCGCAAACAGCCGCGCCGTCCCGCGATGCGCACACCGATTATCGAGGCGCCCAGCCGCACGGATTCTCAGATGGGCACGAGGCGACGTGGGACCACACCGAGCGGGCCGACTATGAACAATCGCCCGATATGCTCGAGGACGGTGCGGCGCCAATGCACGGGCTCGAGCAGGCCTACGATCTTGACGACGAGCAACGCATCGAACCAGGACGGCCGCCGGTGCGCCGTCCGCTCGAGCCGGCCGATCATTATCGGGGGCCTCGGCCGCCGCGCTCCTATCGCGGCCTCGCCCAGCTCGTTACCGCACTGGTCATCCTTCTCGGTGCCTGCACGGTGGTGTATTGGCAGTGGTCGAATATCAATAGCCTCTATCAATTCGTCTCCCATATGCGATCGCGCCAGAGCCAAACCGCGCAGCAGCCGGCCGGTGAACCGAAATTCCCCGGGCGGGTACCGCAAGAGCAAACGCGTCCACAGCCGCCTACCGCTGCGCCCAACTCGCAAAGTGGGCCCGCGATTGCGCAACGCGTGGTGCTCTATGAAGAAGATCCGGGCAATCCGCAGGGCAAGCAATATATCGGCTCGGCGAAGTGGCGAACTGAAACCGTCTCGCCTGGCAGCGGTCTTGCTCCGGAGCTTCAGATTCGCGCCGATGTCACGATTCCCGAGCGCAACATGACGGTCACCTGGTCGCTGCGCCGCAATACCGATCAAGCGCTGCCGGCCAGTCACACGATCGAAATCATGTTTAATCTGCCGCCGGATTTTCCCGGCGGCGGCGTCGCCAACGTCCCCGGCGTTCTGATGAAGGAATCGGAGCAGGCGCGCGGCGTACCGCTCGCGGGCCTGGCCGTAAAGGTGACCAACGGCTTCTTTCTGATCGGGCTATCGGCGGTCGACGCCGATGTTCAGCGTAACATGCAGCTGCTCAAAGACCGGCCTTGGTTCGATGTTCCCGTCGTTTACAACAATGGCGGGCGCGCCATTCTTGCGCTCGAAAAAGGCCCGTCGGGGGACCGCGCTTTCGCCGATGCTTTCGCCGCTTGGAGCAAATAGAAGACGCCGGGCAAACAGACGCCGCCCGGTTTATTGTCGTGGCGTTCGGGTGGGAGATGCACGATGAGCGCGTCTGACGCGAAGAAGGCAAAGCCGGCTCTGAGCGACCATCTGGTCTCCGCGCTCCGCACGCTGGAGACGGAATCGGGCGGGCTCGCCGCGCTCGCCGCTGCAATGGCCGACGGCCTTGGAACGCCGTTCGCGGCCGCGGTCGAAACGATCCGGGCAGCGCGCGGCAGAGTGATCGTGACCGGGATGGGCAAATCTGGCCATGTCGCCCGCAAGATCGCGGCGACGCTGGCATCGACCGGAACCCCCGCTTTCTTTGTGCACGCTGCCGATGCGAGCCACGGCGACCTTGGCATGATCACGTCCGACGACGTGATGATGGCCCTGTCGTGGTCGGGAGAAACCGAGGAGCTAAAAGATCTCATCACCTATTCGCGGCGGTTTCGCATTACTTTGATCGCCGTGACGGTCAATCCCGAAAGCACGCTCGGCAAAGCGGCCGACATCGTCCTGGAGCTGCCGCCGGTGCGTGAAGCCTGTCCGCATAACCTGGCGCCCACGACATCGTCCTTGATGCAGCTCGCAGTCGGCGATGCGCTCGCCATTGCGCTCCTGGAAAGCCGCGGCTTCACCGCCATCGATTTCGGGGTGTTCCATCCGCGCGGCAGGTTGGGCGCCGCGCTGAAATTCGTCCGCGACGTAATGCATCCCGGCGCCGCCGTGCCGCTAATTCCGCGCGGCGCACCAATGTCCGAAGCAATCGTGGAAATGTCGGCAAAGGGATTCGGTTGTGTGGCGGTTACCGAACCCACAGGGAAACTCGCCGGTGTGATCACCGATGGCGATCTGCGCCGCCACATGCGCCCCGACTTGTTACAAGCGCCTGTGGACGCGGTCATGACGGCTTCGCCTAAAACCGTCCGGCCCGATCAATTGGCAAGTGAAGCGCTACAAATTCTCAATGCATCGAAAATCACTGCGCTGATCGTGGTCGACGCTGACCGTCCGGTTGGGATCGTGCACTTTCACGATCTATTGCGGGCCGGTCTCGCCTGATGCCGCGAATAGAGGCCGCCGTTCACAACGCTGGAATCCTGCGATACGTCGTCGGCGGGCGTTGCGGCGCCGGCCGGTGGCGCCGGAGACACCGGCGCGGCCGGCGCTGGCGCCAAAGGAGCTTGCGGCGCGCCGCTTTGAACCGCCGCTGCTGTCGCCGTAGGCTCTTGCTTGGCGTCCGGCTTGGACTGGCCGTGAGCGATGAATTCTTCATAGCCGGGGGCGCCCAGCCTCGGCGGCACATCGGCGGGCATCCCGCCGGCCCAATGCGGCCAATGATCGGCGACAAAGCTGCCGCAGCTCGCGAGATTAAGTCCAAATCCGAGCAAAGTTGCCGCTGTAATGAGCCACTTGGGGGCCATGAAGGCTGCCGGATGTCTCGTGCGAGGGTCTATACCCCCAACCGTCGGGATGGATAGCATTCGTGGCGGGACTATGGTGCTGAAATCGCATGCGCTTTAACTATTTCTCGGCAGGAACCGCGGTCCTGCGCGCACTTTTAGCGCTAATGCTGCTGGCGTCGCCGGGATGCACGCAAATCGCCCAGCCGAGCGAGGCCGCTGCGCCGCCGGCGGAGCAGCCCGCCTATGCCTCCGTGGCTGCCAAATATTTTACCTCAACCATGGCGGACCGGGCCTCATTCGAGAATTTCGAGATTTCCGGATTGCGGTGGGTGCACGGGCTCAAAGGTTGGAGCTGGCTCGCTTGCGTACATTTTGTCGATCACGGCCATCTGCGGACCTATGCGCTTTTCATGCAAAACGATGCCGTGATCGACGGACGCTACGCCGTTCAATCGGATTCATGCGGATTGCAAGCCTACACGCCGTTCGACGTGGTGACGGGTGTGCTCGGGCGGCCGACCGCGCCGCGACAACCGGCGTTGTATTAGCGAGCCACTGCCCATTCGACTCTGATCTACGCAAGCTGCGCGCCGAAGCCTTCACGAAAGGCGCGCTCGCCCTCCGGCGTGAGCTGCACGGCACGGGTTCCCGGCAATCGGCGGATCCATCCTTGTTGTATGCTGTGCTCGCAAATCAGCGCGCCGAGCATGCCGGCGAGGTGTGGTCGGCGCTCGCTCCAATCCAGACAGGGCCGGCAGAGAACCCGCCCCGAATGCTTGGTCCGCTCCAAGATTCTGCGGACGTCCATCCCGATTGCTGTAAGACGCGCAATGCCGGCGTTCGTCACAATTCCGGCGTCGCCGGCCAGTTCGACATAGCCGTCCCGCATGAGTCCGTCAGCGATGGATACGCCGAGCTGACCGGCCAGATGGTCGTAGCAGGTTCGCGCTTGACGCAGCGCAGCGTCCTTCGGGCCAATTGAGAGTTTTCTGCCGGCCGGCTCAAGCTCCGACGCCACCTGCATGATGCTTTCGACCATGCTAGCAACCGATGGCGTAGCCAGGCGATGGTAGCGGTGACGCCCCTGTTTTTCGACGCTCAATAAACCCGTGGCCGTCATCCGGTTGAGGTGTTTTTCATTGGCCGACCGCGCAAGGCGTGATGCGACGCGGCGCCTGAACACGCCGGTCAGGCCGCTTGTCGCATGGCCAGCGCCTGATCGACCGCGGCAAGCACCTGTCCGACCGTCAATTCGTCGAGACACTGGCTATGGCTGTCGAGCCGGCGTTCACAGCCTTCCAGCTGGCACGGCAGGCAAGGCAGCGGATTTTGCACAAGCCACACATTGCCGCGCCGCTGGATCGTGCCAGTCGCCTGCCACGACGCTTCGAGGCCGCCGCACGGCCACGGCCCCCACAGCCGCGGATCTGTCGGGCCGTAAAGCGCAACGGTCGGCGCACCAGCCGCCGCGG
The DNA here is from genome assembly GCA_036497645.1 of Xanthobacteraceae bacterium. Classification (GTDB taxonomy): domain Bacteria; phylum Pseudomonadota; class Alphaproteobacteria; order Rhizobiales; family Xanthobacteraceae; genus BOG-931. The sequence goes on along the minus strand of DASXJB010000189.1, from coordinate 13,673 downwards.
CAAGGTGAGTAATCGCGGTGTCCGGACCGATATAGACACGCGCGCCAGCAATCAGCGCCGTTAGTTCCGGCCAAGTAAGCTTGCCGTCCAGCCGCACGACGCGCGCATCGCGCCATACCGCGTCGAGATAGCCACGATCGGATGCCGCGCCGGTGGCGGCCACGGCAAAGCCGCGTTCGCGCAAGCCCGCAGCGAGCGCGGCCCAGCCATCGGTCGTCCAGCGCTTGTAAACGAACATCGGCGCGGCGTGGATGACCGCGTAAGGCTGCGCGGGCGCCAATTGCGGCCGCGGCGCAGGCGGAGGGCAGACGACGTCGCGAAGGGGGGGAATGCCAATCACGTCGGCCAAGTGCAGAATGTCGACGACGCGATGTTCGCTGGCGTCGCGAATATAGCTGCGGCCGAGCACCGCGCGCTTGATTGCGCTGGCCAGCCCCTCTGGCTCGACCGGCCCAACACTGCGGCGGCCGGCGATCAACGTAAACGCGATGGGCCGATCGCCCGTTTGTACCGACACCGCAAGATCGTAGCGACGGAACAGACGCGCCCCCAGCGACAGCGTGTCGGCGAGGCGCGGACGCTGCGGCATCCTGATGACCTCAGCGAGGTCGGGATTGCCCGCCAATACGCCTTCCGTTCCGGCAAATACCAGTGCATCGATCGTGGCCTGCGGATAGGCGCGCTTGAGGCTGCGGATTAGCGGTGTCGTCAGCAATACGTCGCCGAGGCGGCGCAAAATCACCACGAGCACCCGCGCATCATGCCGCAAGCGAACCGGATTCATTGCTGCGCCATCGACGAATGCGTGGACATTTCGTCCTCGGTGGCGAGCGCGGACAGGCCACGTAAGGCGGCGACGCGGGTACTGCTGATGGTCTCGTCCAGGCGCTCCCGATTCGCCGACACTTGCGCGCGATCATTCCACGGATGCCAAAGATGAAAAACGCCGGTGGCGAATCGGCCGTCTTTACGGCGCACGCCCGCGCGCATCAGACGAATGGCCAGATCGGAATCCTCATATCCCCAGCCGACAAAGGTATTGTCGAAGCCGTCGACGCGATCGAGATCGCTCCGTGCGACGGCGAAGTTGCAGGTCTGTGCGCCGCGCCAACTCTCTTTTTGCAACTTGCGCAACGGCCCAAGCGGCAGATGCACCGCCGGCAGCAAGCGATTGATGCCGCCGCGCAAGCGCTGGCGCACGAGAGTGCCGAACGTCCACATGTGCGGCGCGAGTCCTTGCGCCAGAATGGCTGCGGTGAGTTCGCGCGACAAAAGGATGCGATTGCCGATCACGAACCAGCCCGGCTCGTAGAGACGCCGGTGGGTGGCGATGAAGTCGGGCCTGGCCAAGCAATCGCCGTCAAGGAAAATGCAAAGCGCGCCTTCGCTCGCGCGAATGCCACGGTTGCGAATCTCGCCACCGCGAAAGCCGCGGTGTTCGTGACGGACACGTTTGAGCGGGATAAAGAGGCGCGGCTTCCAGCTTTCGACCAGGCGGGCGGTATCGGGTCCCGAGCCGTCGTCGGCAATGACAATTTCGAAATTGCGGTCCGACTGCGCGGCAAGAGCTCGCAATGCGGCATCAAGCGCGTCCTCGCGGTTGTAGGTCGTAATGATAACCGAAATGAGAAAGGTACTGCTCACGATTCGCCGCCGACACGCAGTAAGGCAATGCTCGGCATTGCCTTAATCCTCCACCGGCTGTTTCACCGGGCGCGCCCGCTCGACCATGGCCGTGGTCGAGTGGCCGGGCACAAGATCCACCAAGATCACGTCACCGCCGGCGTTTTCCACAACCTCGCGACCCACCACCTCATCACGCGTGTAATCGGCGCCCTTGACGAGCACTGCCGGCCGCACCCGCTTGATCAATTCCAGCGGCGTGTCCTCGTCGAAGACGACGACGAGATCGACCGCTTCGAGCGCTGCCAACACTTCGGCGCGGCCCTCGGCCGGATTGATCGGCCGCCATTTGCCCTTGAGCCGGGCGGTTGAGCCATCGCTGTTGAGACCGACCACGAGCCGATCGCAAGCGGCTCGTGCTTCGGCCAAAAGCTTGACATGACCGCGATGCAACAGATCGAAGCAGCCGTTGGTGAATCCGATGCGCAGGCTACGGCGGCGCCATTCGCGAAGCCGCTCGTCGAGCACGGCCCAGTCAAACACGATCTTGTCCTCAGGGGCGAGCGAGGCCGAGGGCAGAATGCGGTGGCGCAATTCGGTCAAGGTCACGGTGGCGGTGCCGCGCTTGCCGACCACGACCGCGGCCGCGGCATTGGCCGCGCGCATGGCCGCATCGAACGGCGCCTTCATGGCCAAGAGAATAGCCATCACCGCGGCGACCGTATCGCCCGCGCCGGAGACATCGCGCACTTTCACCGGGTAAGCGGCAATATGGAGCGGGGCGTGGCCCGCGACCTGAAGGGTCATGCCCTCTTCGCTGCGCGTGACAAGGACAGCTTCGCTGTCGACGATCCGGGCGAGCTCGGCCGCGGCTTTCGCGATTTCGGCCTCGGTGGCAACCGGGCGATGCACGGCAGTGCCGAGCTCCTGCCGGTTTGGGGTGATCAGCGTCGCGCCGCGGTAGATGCTATAATCGCGGCTCTTCGGATCGACGACCACCGGCTTGCCGACCTGGCGCGCGCGATCAATGATCGCGCGGATGACGCGCGGCGTCAGCACGCCCTTGGCATAATCGGACAGCACCACCGCGCCGCATCGCGGCAGTGCCGCTTCCGCATGAGCAATCACCGCCGTTTCGCTGGCTGGCGTCGCCGACCGCGCGGTTTCCCAATCGGCGCGGATGAGATGCGCCGAATGATGTTCGGACACGAATCGTACCTTGCGTGTGGTGTGGCGGCCTGCTTCGACGACAAGATGTGGAATGACTGAGCCGTTAAGCTTGGTGAATGCTTCCGACAAAGTGCGCGCCGCGTCGTCTTTACCGATCAACCCGATGAATATGCATTGCGCGCCAAGCGCGCCGATATTGCGCGCGACATTGCCGGCGCCGCCGATCTCGATTTCGCTGCGCGCGACCGCGAGTACCGGGGTTGGCGCTTCGGGCGAAATCCGGCTCACCTCCCCATAGACGAAATCGTCGAGCATGAGATCGCCGACGCAGAGCACGGTCTGCTTCGGCACAAGTTTCAGCGCTTCATCAAAATCGAACATCTCTATTGCCGTCGAACCTTAGACCCCCGCGACCGTGCTCAGCGATAGCGATCGGCGCGATCGAGATAACAGTCGACGTAGCGTTTCACCGCCGTTTCGAGCGGCGTGAAGTCCGCATTATAGCCGGCGCGCCGAAGATTTGCGGTCTCGGCTTGCGTAAAATACTGGTAGCTGTCGCGGATCGAGCCCGGCATGTCGACATATTCGATCGCCGGCGCGCGGCCGAGCGCGGCGAACATCGCATGCATCAGGTCGCGGAAGCTGCGCGCCACGCCGGTACCGACGTTGAAGATGCCCGAGACCGCCGGCGTCTCAACCAGCCAGCGCACGACCGCGATCGCGTCCTCGACATAGATGAAATCGCGCTTCTGCTCGCCGTCGGCAACGCCGGCGCGATGCGATTTGAACAGCCGGATCGGCTTGCCGGCTTTCGCTTCGTCGAACCGCTTGGCGACGAGACTCATCATCTCGCCTTTGTGATATTCGTTCGGCCCGAACACGTTGAAGAACTTCAGTCCCGCCCATTGCGGCGGCAGCTTGTCGCCGCGGCGGACCCGCTCGACGATCGCAAGGTCGAATAGTTGCTTGCTCCACCCGTAGAGGTTCATCGGCTTGAGCCGCTTGAGAGCGCCTTCCGTCCAGTCATCGGAATAGCCTTCCTGTCCGTCGCCATAGGTCGCGGCCGAGGAGGCATAGATGAATGGCGTCCGCGACGCCGTACACCAGTCGAGCAGGCGCAGCGACAGCCGGAAATTATTTTCGATGACTTCATCACCATCCCGCGCCGTGGTCGAGGAGATCGCACCGAGATGAATGACCGCTTCGAGCTTTCGCCCCTCAAGCCACTGCCGCAATTCCGCGGGCGGCACGAACTCGGCAAGCTGCCGGCGGGCCAGATTGCGCCACTTGTCGTCGCTGCCGAGACCATCGCTGATCGCGACATCGGCGCGCCCGGCCTCGTTGAGGTCGGCGACCACATTTGATCCAATAAATCCGGCCCCGCCGGTGACCAGCAACATCGATACTGCAAGACCGGTTTGATGGATGGATCGGCCCCTCCCGATCGCTGCCAAAGCTTTGCCCCAGACTGGCCCGCCGGGCAACTCGTGACCGGCAAATGTGTAAAAATGAATTTGGATTCATCACATAAATCCTCATTGCCGGCCGATTTTCCAGGGATAAAGGCCGATGTACCGTCATCGAGGCGCCCGGTCCGGACGAGACGGGCCTTGCGCACTGATTGAGGGGACGTGTTATCGCTGTCGCGCGCGCTGGGAGAACGACCGCTAACTGAAGCGTCCACCGCCTCATGAACCACAACGCCAGCCACGAGAGCCGCGGCACTCCCATTCTCGTCGTTCCGTATATGTGGATCGGCGATTTCGTGCGCTGCCATTCCGTCATCAAGCTGTTGAATGCGCGATTTCCGGATCGCCCAGTCGATGTCTTGTCCACGACGCTATGCGCGCCGCTCACCGACTACATGCCGGGGCTGCGACGCGCGATCGTCGTCGATCTCCCCCGCAGCCGTATCGCCCTGAAAAACCAGCTGGCGCTGGCGCGGCAGCTCAAGGGCGAAAATTACGGCAGCGCGCTGATCATGCCGCGCACTTGGAAATCGGCCTTGGCGCCATTTTTTGCGGGAATCCCGGAGCGTACCGGGTTCGTCGGCGAGATGCTGTTCGCGCTGCTCAATGACCTGCGCTACGGCGAACGAAGACTGCCGCGCATGGCCGATCGCTGCGCCGCCTTGGCGCTGCCGCCGGCCGCCGAACTGCCGCTCGCATGGCCGCTGCCCGAGCTTAGAGTCGCGCGAGCTGAGATTGAACGCTGGCGGCGCAAGCACGGATTAGTCTCCGACGGCAGACCCGCAGTTGCGTTCGCACCTGGTGCGGTTGGTCCATCGAAGAGATGGCCGGCAAGCGCCTATGCCACCCTGACACGGCGGCTGATGGCGGAGGGATTTGGTGTCTGGGTGGTCGGCGGACCCGAGGAGAAATCGCTCGCCGCTGAAATCATCGGCGACACGACGGCACGCGATCTTACCGGTCATGATCTGCGCAACGCGATCCTTGCGCTCGCGGCGGCCGCGGTCGCGGTGTCGAATGATTCAGGACTTCTGCATGTCGCCGCCGCGCTGGGAACCCCGGCAATCGGAATTTTCGGCCCGACCAGCCCATGGCATTGGGCGCCGTTGAACCCGCTTGCGGCGACGATCGAGACGAAAAGCAAAGTCGAATGCCGGCCATGCCATAAGCCGGTCTGCCGGCTCGTTCATCACCGCTGCATGCGTGACATCGCGCCGGAGCAAGTATTGGCCGCAGTTCGCCAAGCTTTTCCGCCGCTTGTTCCCGCCGCGTAGCATTGGTCTAGGAAACTACAGCGATAGGTCGCATTCATGGCGGTCCTGGTCACCGGCGGCGCCGGCTATATCGGCAGCCAGATGGTCCACGAATTGCTCGACGCTGGTGAGCGCGTGTTGGTGCTCGACGACCTTTCGACGGGATTCCGCCGGGCCGTTCCAGAAACCGCACACTTCGTTGTCGGTGACAGCGGCGATCAAGCGCTTCTCACGCGGCTGTTCCGCGAGCACGATGTGGACGCCATCATCCATTTTGCCGCCTGCATCGTGGTGCCGGATTCGGTGCGCGATCCCCTGCACTATTATCGCAACAACACCGTCAATTCTCGCGCCCTGATCGAATCCGCGATCCAAAACGGCATCCGCCATTTCATCTTTTCCTCGACCGCGGCGGTCTATGGCAATCCAACAGCGGTTCCCGTTGACGAAGACGCGCCGACGCAACCGATTTCGCCGTACGGCTGGTCAAAGCTGATGACCGAGATCATGCTGCGGGATGCAAGCCGCGCCCAAGGATTCAATCAAGGGTCCAATCACGGCTTCAATCATGGGCTCAATCATGTGACCTTGCGTTACTTCAATGTCGCGGGCGCCGATCCGCAAGGCCGCACCGGCCAGTCGAGCGCCGCCGCCACGCACCTGATCAAAGTCGCGGCCGAAACCGCGCTGGGATTGCGCCCGAAGCTCGAAATTTTCGGCACCGATTATCCGACCCCGGACGGCACTTGCATCCGCGACTACATTCACGTCAGCGATCTTGCCGCCGCACACGCGCTGGCATTGCACTACCTGCGCGCAGGCGGGGCGCCACTGACACTCAACTGCGGTTATGGTCACGGTTTTTCGGTTCGCGAGGTGATCGAAACGGTCAAGCGCGTGGCGGGGATCGATCTCACGGTGGAAGATGCGCCGCGCCGGCAAGGCGACCCCGCTTGCATCGTCGCGGCGAGCCAGCGCATACGCGATATACTCCACTGGCGGCCGCGGTTTGACGATCTTTCGACGATTGTCGCCCATGCCCTCGACTGGGAACGCCGGCTCACGACGCGGTTCCCGCGCGGCGCGCACGGCCGCGATTTCGCTGAAATTGCTTGAAAACTCCACGCTATCCGGGCATGCAACGCTAGACTGCGCACCATCGCCGCAGCGGGGTTAGGATAGGGCATGACAACCGGCGTGACCGAGGCATCGCAGCGCTATTCGACCTATGCGCTGGTGCGTCGTCTTCTGCACGACGAAGCGCTTCGCTATTGGCCGCGTTACGCCGTCGCCTTCCTGTTGATGGGAATTACCGCCGCGGCCACCGCACTCACCGCCTATCTCCTCGGCACGATGACCAATGAAGCTTACGTCAATCACAATTTCCACGGCATCGTCGTCATTGGCGTCATTGCGACCGCGATCTTCGCGATCAAGGGATTTGCGACCTATGGCTCGTCGGTCATGCTGTCGTGGATTGGCAACAGCATCATCGCCGGCAATCAGCGGCGTCTGTTCGACAAACTGCTGCAGCAAAACATTGGATTTTTCGCCGATCGGCACTCCTCGGAATTCATCGCGCGGCTGACCACCGGGGCTGCCGCGGTCAGTCAGGTGATCAGTCTCCTGATCACCGCGATCGGTCGCGATCTGATGTCGCTGATTGGGTTGACCGTCGTCATGGTGATTCAAGACCCGATCATGGCCCTGATTGGCTTCGTGATGGCGCCACCCGCGTTCTTTGTCCTGCGCAAGCTCATTCGCCGCGTGCGCAACATCGCGCGCATGCAATTCACCGGGGGCACCCGGATCATCGAGACCATGCAAGAGGCATTGCAGGGCTTGCGCATGGTCAAGGCATTCGCGCTGGAAGAGGAGATGCGGCGCCGGCTGGGCCAGAGCGTCGCCGACGTGCAGCACGAGTCCAACAAGATGGCGCGGGTCTCCAGCCGCGCCAGCCCGCTGATGGAAATGCTCGGCGGCTTTGCGGTCGCGCTCGCCACGATCTACGGCGGCTACCGAGTCATCGAGACTGGGGCGACACCGGGCGCCTTCGTCTCGTTCCTGGCGGCGTTTCTCCTTGCTTATGAGCCGGCCAAGCGGCTGGCCCGGCTCAATATCGATCTCAACAACAACCTTGTCGGCGTGCGCGTTCTCTATGAGGTGATCGACAGCCCGGCAGGCGAGCCGAATGACGAGAATCTGCCGCCGCTGAAGCTGACAAAGGCGCGCATCGAATTCGCCGACGTGCATTTCGCTTATCGCGATCACACCCCGGTTCTGCGCGGCATGAGCTTTGTCGCAGAGCCGGGCAAGGTCACGGCGCTGGTCGGACCGTCGGGCGGCGGCAAGTCGACCGTGCTGAACCTGTTGTTGCGTTTCTACGACGCCGGCAGCGGCCGTGTGCTCATCGACGGTCAAAATATTGCTGCGGTTTCTCGCGGCTCGCTGCGCGGGTCGATCGCTTATGTCGGCCAAATTGTCCATCTGTTCCGTGGCACCATTCGCGAGAACATTGCGCTGGGCAAGCTCGGCGCGTCCGATGCCGAGATCGTCGCGGCCGCCAAGGCCGCTCACGCCCATGATTTCATCATGAGCTTTCCGGCGGGCTACGACACGCCGGTCGGCGAACATGGCTTGCAGCTTTCCGGCGGCCAGCGCCAGCGCATCGCGATTGCACGGGCGCTGATCAAGAATTGCCGGATCATATTGCTCGACGAAGCGACCGCCGCGCTTGATTCGGAGTCGGAGCGTCATGTCCAGGATGCGCTGAACGAATTGTGCAAGGGCCGCACCACGCTGATGATTGCGCACCGGCTGTCAACCATCATGCACGCCGACAGCATTCTCGTCGTCGAGAACGGGGTCGTGGTCGAGGCCGGCCGCCACGAAGAACTGCTGCGCAAGAGCAGCCGCTATGCATCGTTCTATCGGCTGCAGCTCAAGGAGCAATCGCCGCCGCTTGCAGAACCCGAGCCGATTGCGGCCTCATCGCTCTGACGCCGTCTGCGAAAGCTCGATTGACGGCGCAGCGACGGCGCTATAAGCGGAGCGTCCATCCCGCCAATTTTCCCTTCCTTCAAGTTGAAAAGACCAATGAGCACCGACGGCAAGACCTACGTCATTCCGCAACCGCCGCAGGCCGCAATTCCGGTCGCCGGTACCAGCAAATATTTTCCGGTCCGGCGGCTGTGGTGCGTCGGCCGCAATTACGTCGAGCACATCAAGGAGATGGGACAGGACGTCCGCGAGCCGCCGTTCTTCTTTGCCAAGCCGGCGGACGCCATCGTTCCGGACGGCGCTACGGTGCCTTATCCGTCGCTGACCAAAGATATGCATCATGAGATCGAGCTTGTGGTCGCGCTGAAAAGCGGTGGCCGCAACATCAAGGCTGAAAAGGCGCTGGAATGCATCTACGGCTACGCCGTCGGCATCGATCTCACCCGGCGCGATTTGCAGATCGCCTCGCGCAACATCAAGCGGCCCTGGGAGATCGGCAAGGCGTTCGATTATTCAGCGCCCTGCGGACCGGTGCGGGCAGCCGCGGAAATCGGCCATCCCGAGAAAGGCCGCATAACACTCAAGGTCAACGGCGAGGTACGCCAGGACGGCAACCTCGATCAGATGATCTGGAAAGTGCCGGAGATCATTTCGAAGCTTTCGGAAATGGTTGAACTCGCGGCCGGCGACATCATCATGACCGGTACGCCATCCGGCGTCGCCGCGACGGTGGCTGGCGACAGAATCGAATGCGAGATCGAGCGTGTCGGCACGCTGCGCGTCGCCATCGGCGAGCCGTTAAAGTAACTCCCAATTACAAGCGAACGCCGGGCCAGGCTTTCGGCCGGGCTCGGCCGCTACGCACCAAGTGCCAAGGCGGCAAGGCGGCAATCCGGCAGCCGGGGACCCGCGGCGATGGAACCGGAACCGGGATGACGCGTTAAACGGGCACTCGATTGGACCGGGAGATTATCCATGGGCGCCGCCCGCCGCATCACTTTGCGCGTAAAATCGCCGCTTCCGCTCGGCGATGTGACCATGGTACCCGCGCCGCTGAGCGGCCGCTCGGAAGCCGAAATGGCTCGCGCCATGGCCGCTCCGCTTGCCGACGATGAATCAGCGATGGCCGCCGACGTGTACCGCCGCGTCCGGCAGGCTTTCCCGTCCGCACCGTTGAGCGCACGCGTCGGCGCCCTGGCCATGTTAATGGACAGGATTCGCCGGCCCGCCCACTGAACGGCCGCGTTACAATCCGAGATAGGCGCTGCGGACCCGGTCGTCGGCCAGTAATTCGGCCCCGGCCCCGCTCAAGGTGACGCGCCCGTTCTCCAAAACATAAGCGCGGCTTGCCAGCTTCAGCGATAGTGCGACATTCTGCTCGACCAACAGGCACGTCACTCCATCGCGATTGAGGTCGCGAATAGTGTCGAGCAATCGATGAACAATGGCGGGAGCGAGCCCGAGCGAGGGCTCGTCGAACATGATGAGCTGCGGCGCGCCCATCAGACAGCGGGCAATCGCCAGCATTTGCTGCTCGCCGCCCGATAACGTGCCTGCCGGCTGGCGCACGCGTTCGGCCAACACCGGAAACAGCGCCAGCACCCGCTCCCGGTTTTCGGCTCGGCTGGCGCGGGCGCGCGGCAGCATGGCGCCAATGTCCAAATTTTCATCGACGGTCAAAGTCGGAAAGATCTGGCGGCCTTCAGCGACCTGCCCGATGCCGAGATTGCAGATGCGGTGGCTCGGCCAGCCCAAGATATTTTCGCCGCGAAATACCACCCGGCCGCTGGCCGACCGGTTCATCCCGGCGAGCGCGCGAATGAGCGTGGTCTTGCCGGCGCCATTCGCGCCGACAATCGCGACGATCGCGCCATCTTCGACATCGAGCGATACATTATCGAGCGCCTGCACGTCGCCATAGAAGACGTCGAGCTGTTCGACCTGCAGCATCAAACCGGCTCCGCGCCGAGATAGGACTGCACGACGGCGGGATCGCGGACGATCGCTTCCGGCTCGCCTTGCGCAATTGCTATTCCATGATCGAGCACCAATACATTGGACGCGAGCGCCATGACTGCACGCATGACGTGCTCGATCAAAACAATCGTCAATCCGCTGTCGCGGTTAAGCGTCCGCAAGATCGCGACCATGCGATCGCTTTCGGTCGGGCGCAGTCCGGCCATGACTTCATCGAGCAGCAGGAGTTTCGGTTCGGTCGCCAGAGCCCGCGCGACCTCGAGGCGCTTTCGATCCGGCAGCGTCAGCGTGGCGGCAGTCCGATTGCGCTGGTCAAAAAGGTCGAGGTAGCATAGCAGGTCGCGCGCGCGTTCTCGGGCTCTGCCGACATCGCGGCTGTGCAGCAGCGCCCCGACGATGACGTTGTCCTCCACGGTCAAGGCGGGAAACGGGCGCACGATCTGAAAGGTGCGGCCGATGCCGCGCCGGCAGATCGCATCGGGAGGCAAGCCGCCGATCGGCTCGCCGGCAAAGCTGATCGAACCCTCATCCGGCGCAATGGCGCCGGCGATCATGTTGAACAGCGTGGTCTTGCCCGCGCCATTGGGACCGATGATCGCGAACAGCTCCCCGGCCGCCACCTCGAAACTGACGGCGTCCACGGCAACAAGGCCGCGAAACCGCTTGCTCACACCTTGCAGCGAAAGCAACGCGTTCATCGCCGAGCCTCCTCCACGCCGATCAGCCGCGCCAGCCAAGGCCACACGCCGTCAGGCAAGGCGACGACGACCAGCAGCAGACAAACGCCATAAAAAACCTGCTTTGCCCCCGGCAGGTCGAAGCCTAGGGCCACCAGCGTCGTGTTGAGCGCTTCGGCGAGGCCGGTGAGCACGAAGGCGCCAAGGATTGGCCCGAACAGCGTGCCGATGCCCCCGATGATCGGGCCGAGAATTATCTCGATCGAGCGGGAAATATTGAAGACCTGCTCGGGGAACAAGTTGTTGTAGAAGAATGCATAGAATACACCGGCGAAGGACGTGATGACGGCGGAGATCATCACCGCGGCCATCTTGTAGCGGAAACTATCGATACCGACCGCACGCGCCGCTTGTTCGTCTTCGCGGATGGCCAGCCAGCAATAACCGACGCGGCTTTTCAATAACGCACGGCACAGCACAAAGACGAGCGCGGCGGCCGCGAGGATCACGTAATAAAACATCGTCGGATTGCCGCGCAGATGCCACAGGTCGTTATGCGCATATTGCGCGACCGGCAGGAACAATCCCGCCGAGGCATTGACATAGTCCAGATGGTCGAAGCCGATGCGCGCAAATTCGGCAAAGGCGATGGTCAAAATCGCAAAATAAACACCGGCGACGCGGAAGCGAAACGCGAGAAATCCAATCGTGGCGCCGCAGGCCGCGGCCACAGGTATGACGGCGAGAAATCCGAGCCACGGAGCGATGCCGAAGCGAGCGAACAGCACCGCGGCAATATAGCCACCGAGACCGGCATAGATCGCATGGCCAAGCGAGAGCTGCCCGGCAAATCCCATCATGATATTCCAGGCCTGACCGGTAAAGGCGAAGTAGAGAACGACGATCAGAACGGTCAGCAGGTAGTCGTTGATGAGCCAGGGCGCGACCAAAAGAAGCGCGAGCAAAGTGCCGAGCAATATCATTGCCCGGGGGGCAACGTCGCCGAACACCGGCGCGGCCAGGCGGGCAAAACGATCGGCGAGATGAGCGGGCGTCTTGGTGGGGGTCTTGGTGGGGATCTCGGCAGCCATCAGATCGATCTTCTGCCAAGAATTCCCTGCGGTCGAAACAACAGCACCAGGACGAGAATAGCGAACGCGAACATGCTCTTGGCCGAGGGCGTGAACAGCAGGCCCGCCAAAGCTTCGGTTACGCCGATCAGGAGGCCACCCAGAAGCGCACCCGCCATTGAACCAAGCCCGCCGGTAATGACGATGACGAAGGCAAGCAGCGTATATGTCGGACCGATGATCGGCGTAACGTCGACGATCAAAGTCATCATGACGCCGGCGGCGCCGACGCAAGCGGCGCCAATGCCGAAGGTCAGCGCATAGAGCCGCTTGACGTCGAGGCCGACGACCAGCGCGCCAGTATAGTTATCCGCGCAGGCGCGTATCGCCTTGCCAAGCGGCGCAAAACGGAAAAACGCGAATAGCAGCGCGGCGACCACGATCGCTGCAGCGCCGGCATAAAGTTTGGTTGCATCGACGATCAGCGCCCCAACTTGAAAACTGTCGAAGGTATAGGCGGTCTGCACCGTGCGCGCGTCCGGACCGAATACGATCAAAAGCGTGTTGACGATGATGAGAGCGAGCGCAACCAAGAGCAGGAACTGACTGTGCTCGGGACGGCTGATGAAGGGATTGATCAATCCGGCTTGGAGCGCATAACCGAACACGAACAGGACGGCCGCGATCGGCATAAGCATCACCAGGGGATCGAGGTTCAAGCTCGAGAACAACAGCACCGTCAGATACATTGCGATCGACATCATTTCGCCGTGCGCGAAATTGACCACGCGCACGACGCCAAAAATGACGGAAAGGCCGAGCGCCATCAGGCCATAAACCAGGCCCGTCAAAATTCCGGCAATGGTTACGTTCAGCCAAACAGAGATCATTCGCGTCAACGGGTTGTGTTGTTAAACCGGCACAAATCGCGCCGTCGCATCCAAAAGAGTTTTGGCAGTGCTGTCAAACCTTGCGGGCGAGGTGCCGGGTTTATTTGATTCCGCCTCGATCTAATTCCCACACAGCCAGGAAATGCCGTCGCTTAGCTGAAATCAAACAGCGAGCGCGAGTGGATAACCGTGTTCAAAGGAGAAACGTCACATGATGTCCGGAGAGTTCCACCACATCGAAGTTGCAAGCATTAAGGTCAATCGAGACAAGAGGTACCGCCGCAGGCTTACCAGCATTGAAGAGCTTGCAGCCGATATCGATAAGCGTGGCCTTATCAATCCTATCACTCTGGATCGCAACACGTTCTGCGAGCGGGGGAGCGACGACTCGCGGCAGTGAAGCTGCTCGGCCGGACTACAAGCCTGCCACTACACTGACGAGCTTGATCCACTGGAGCTTGAAGCCCTCGAACTCGAGGAGAACATCAAGCGCGTGCCGCTGGAGTGGGAGGAAGAAAGGAGAATGGTCTCGAGGTATCACAAA
>DASXJB010000188.1:0-5507 GCA_036497645.1 Xanthobacteraceae bacterium | reverse complement strand
TTCGTCGTCGTCCATCTCGTAGCGCGAGCCGTCTTCGGCGAAGCCGCTGGCGCCGCCGCGCTTGCCTTCTTTCGCGGCTTGCGCGCGCTGCCAGCCGGGCGTGCTGTAATTGGAGCCGAACGAGGTCGCGGCGTCGAAGCGCGAGGCGCCGTAGCCGCCATAGCCGGCGAAACCGCCGAAGCCGCCTTGTGGCTCGGTCACTTCGACATTGCCCTCCGGCAATTCGTCGAGAAAGCGCGACGGAATATTGGTCTGCCACAGCCCGTGCATGCGGCGATTGGTGGCGAAATAGATTTTCGCCCGCTTGCGCGCGCGCGTCAGGCCGACATGGGCGAGCCGGCGCTCCTCTTCGAGCCCGGCGCGGCCGGAATCGTCGAGCGTGCGCTGATGCGGAAACAGCCACTCCTCCCAGCCCGGCAGAAACACGGTGTCAAATTCGAGCCCCTTGGCCGAATGCAGCGTCATGATGTTGACGGCGTCGGCCTCGGCGGCCTTCTCGTTGTCCATCACCAGCGAGATGTGCTCGAGAAAGCCCTGCAGGTTCTCGAACTCCTCCATCGAGCGCACGAGTTCTTTGAGATTCTCGAGCCGGCCGGCGGCGTCGGCGGAGCGGTCCTTCTGCCACATCTCGGTGTAGCCGGATTCGTCGAGCACGATTTCGGCCAGCTCGGTGTGCGGCAGGCTATCGCGCTGCGCGCGCCAGCGGTCGAGCGCTTCGATCAGCCCGCGCAGCGCGCCGCGCGGCTTCGGCTTGAGTTCGTCGGTCGCGACCATCGCGCGCGCGGCTTCCGTCATCGGCACGCGGCGCTTGCGGGCGTGATCGTGGAGAAGCTGCACCGTTGCATCACCCAATCCGCGCTTCGGCACATTGACGATGCGCTCGAAGGCGAGATCGTCGGCCGGCGAATTAATCAGGCGCAGATAAGCGAGCGCGTCGCGGATTTCGGCGCGCTCGTAGAATCGCGGGCCGCCGATGACGCGATACGGCAGCCCGAGCGTGACGAAGCGGTCTTCGAACTCGCGCATCTGGAACGAGGCGCGCACCAGAATGGCGATCTCGTTTAGCGCGTGACCGCCGCGCTGCAGCTGCTCGATCTCCTCGCCGATGGCGCGCGCTTCCTCCTCGGAATCCCAGGCGCCGGTGACCGAAACTTTTTCGCCGAGCTCGTCCTCGGTGCGCAGCGTCTTGCCGAGCCGGCCCTCGTTATGCGCGATCAGATGCGATGCGGCCGCGAGGATGTGGCCGGTCGAGCGGTAATTGCGCTCGAGCCGGATCACCTTGGCGCCGGGAAAGTCGTGCTCGAAGCGCAGGATGTTGTCGACCTCGGCGCCGCGCCAGCCGTAGATTGACTGGTCGTCGTCGCCGACGCAGCAGATGTTTTTACTTCCCTCTCCCCTTGCGGGAGAGGGTGCCGAGCGAGCCTCAGCGAACGAGGCGAGTGAGGGGTTCGTACGCGCGGCGCTGCCGGCCCCCTCACCCGGTTCCTCGCTGCGCTCGGAACCACCCTCTCCCGCGAGGGGAGAGGGTGCGCCCGCCGCTTCGCGGCGATCCGGAATGACGGGCGCGGTCCGCTGCGCCAAGAGCCGCAACCACAGATACTGCGCGACATTGGTGTCCTGATATTCGTCGACCAGAATATATTTGAAGCGCACCTGATATTGGCGGAGCACTTCCGGCTGCTCGCGGAACAGCCGGATATTTTCCAAGAGCAGATCGCCGAAATCAGCGGCGTTGAGAATTTTCAGCCTCTCCTGATAGGCCTTGTAGAGCTTGAGTCCCTTGCCGTTGGCGAATACCGCGGCCTCGCCGCCCGGCACCTGATCCGGCGTGAGCCCGCGATTCTTCCAGCCGTCGATCAGCATCGCCAAGACGCGCGCCGGCCAGCGCTTCTCGTCGATGTTCTCGGCTTCTAGCAACTGCTTCATCAGCCGGATCTGATCGTCGACGTCGAGAATGGTGAAATCGGTCTTCAGCCCGACCAGTTCGGCGTGGCGGCGCAGAATTTTCACGCCGATGGAATGAAAGGTGCCGAGCCACGGCATGCCCTCGACCACGCCGCCGACGATTTCCTCGACACGCTGTTTCATTTCCCGCGCCGCCTTGTTGGTGAAGGTGACGGCGAGGATTTCGCCCGGCCGGGCGCGGCCGGTGGCGAGAATGTGCGCGATGCGCACGGTGAGCACGCGGGTCTTGCCGGTGCCGGCGCCGGCCAGCACCAGCACCGGGCCGTCCAGCGTCTCGACCGCGAGCCGCTGCTCCGGGTTCAAGCCGGTGAGATAGGGCGCCGGCGCCGCCGCGGCGCGGGCGCGCGCGGCAATGCCGCCGGCAATCGGCGCTGGGCTGGGTCCCGCCGGTTCGGCCGGTTCGACGTTGCGCTTGAAGGGTTCGGACAAGGTCTTTTCGCTCACGGAATTTAGGTGATTCTCACACCGTGAAGATGGCACCTGGACGCGGCTTTTACGAGGCTTTGTGGGTCGCAACCCAACCCTTCCTCTCAAGGGGGAGGGGAAATGATAGTGCCGCTGCGCTGGGCGCCTTAGATTTTCCCTGGCATCGCAATCCGTCGGCCGGCGGCCTCGGGCACCGGCAAAGCCGCATGCGCCGCTTTCATTTTCGCAAGGCGCGCGGCGATGGCTTCCGGGAACGGCACCGTCTTGCGCGCCGCCATGTCGACATGCAGCGCCATGTTCTCGGACGTGGCCGACAGCCAGCCTTCCTCGGCGTGGTGCAGCTCCTCGAAATAGTGCAGGCGCTTTGAATCGAAATCCAAGAGCTGGAAGGTGACGCGCACCGGATCGCCGGCGTTGAGTTCGCGCAAATAACGCACATGGACTTCGGCGGTGAAGCAGGAGTGCCGGCTCTCCTTCAGATAAGCCAGCCCGCAGCCAAGGAGCTCGTAGACTTCGTCGACCGCGCGGTCGAACAACACATTGTAATAGGCCATGTTGAGATGGCCGTTATAGTCGATCCAGCCCGGCTCAACCCGCATCGGCGCGGAAACGAAGGGCGCGAAAAATTCGGGTTCGGGATCGCGGCGCTCGAGCATCGGTCGAATGTGGCGGATTCCCCGTGCTTGCGGCAACCCCTATGTCGGAGATAACCCCTCGTCATTGCGAGCGAAGCGAAGCAATTCAGTCTGTCAATCTGAACTCTGGATTGCTTCGTCGCTTCGCTCCTCGCAATGACGAGAGATGACCGCTTGACCCGGCCCGCCGCCGCCGCCACGTTTGCCAGCGCATGATCCCGAAAAGTGGGAACCGGTTTTCGGATAAGATCATGCGCCAGCGATAGTGAACAATAATGGTTTTAGTCGAGGCCCCCGAACGCAGCAAAGAAGAGCGCAAGGCCGCCGCTGCGGCGATCGCGGCGCTGGCGGCGCGCTACGGCAACCGCCTCGCCACCTCGCAAGCGCTGCGCGAACAGCACGGCCACACCACCACCTGGATCGAGAACCAGCCGCCGGACGCGGTGGTGTTTCCGCAAAGCGCCGAAGAGGTGCAGGAGATCGTGCGGCTATGCGCGGCGCATCGCGTGCCGGTGATCGGCTTCGGCCAGGGCACCTCGCTCGAAGGCCAGGTCAACGCGCCGCGCGGCGGCATCTGCCTCGATTTCCGCGACATGAACCGCGTGCTCGCCGTGCATGCCGAGGATCTCGATTGCGTCATCGAGCCCGGCATCACCCGCAAACAGCTCAACGAATATTTACGCGACCAGGGCGTGTTCTTTCCGATCGATCCTGGCGCCGACGCCTCGCTCGGCGGCATGGCGGCGACGCGCGCCTCCGGCACCAATGCGGTGCGCTACGGCACCATGAAAGACAATGTGCTGGCGCTCAAAGCCGTGCTCGCCAATGGCGAAGTGATTTCGACCGGGCACCGCGCCAAAAAATCCTCGGCCGGCTACGATCTCACGCGGCTGCTGATCGGATCGGAAGGCACGCTCGGCATCATCACCGAATTGACGCTGCGGCTCGCCGGCATTCCGGAAGCGATCTCGTCCGGCGTCTGTCCGTTCCCGAGCGTCGAAGCGGCGTGCAACGCGACGATTCTTACGATTCAATCCGGCATCCCGGTCGCGCGCATCGAGCTCCTCGACGCGATGCAGGTGAAGGCCTGCAACGCCTATTCCAAGCTCACGCTGCCGGAAACGCCGATGCTGTTTCTCGAGTTTCACGGCACCGAGGCGAGCGTCGCCGAACAATCGCAGCGCTTCGGCGAGATCGCCGCCGAGCTCGGCGGCGGGCCGTTCGACTGGGCGACCAAAGCCGAAGATCGCAGCCGGCTGTGGCAGGCGCGCCACGACGCCTATTGGGCCGCGCTCGGGCTGCGTCCGGGCATCAGCGCGCTCTCGACCGACGTGTGCGTGCCGATCTCGCGGCTGGCCGAATGCGTCACCCAATCGCAGCGCGACCTTGAGGAGAACCGCCTGATGGCGCCGCTGGTCGGCCATGTCGGCGACGGCAATTTTCATCTGCTGCTGTTTGTCGATCAGACCGACGCCGACGAAGTCAGGCGCGCCCACGGTTTCTTGGAACGCCTGGTCGACCGCGCGCTCAAGATGGACGGCACCTGCACCGGCGAGCACGGCGTCGGCCAGGGCAAGATGAAATATATGCCGGCCGAGCACGGCGAACCTGCGCTCGACGTCATGCGGGCGATCAAGCGCGCGCTCGATCCGCTCGACATCATGAATCCCGGCAAGATTTTCGAGTTGTGAGGCGGCCACCAAATGATTCGCTCGTCATTGCGAGCGAAGCGAAGCAATCCAGGTTGGCCGGACTGGATTGCTTCGTCGCTGCGATCCTCGCAATGACGAGGAGCTACCGCCCCCGATAATAATCCAGCACGAAGACGCGGATGGCCGAGGACAGATTGGCCCCGCGGCGCGCGCCGTCGATCGAGCCGATCAATTCGGCCACGCTTTGCTGCCGCGCCTGCGCGATCTCTTTGAGCGCGGTCCAGAACGCATCTTCGATGCTGACGCTGGTCTTGTGGCCCGCAATTACGATCGAGCGCTTGATCACCGGCGATTTCATTATGCCGTCCCGGTTACCTGTCAGCGGCGCAAGCCTCACCGGCCCGGCCGGGTCATGCGCTCGGGCCGCACCAGGCGATCGAACTCCTTGGCCGAGACATAGCCGAGGCGCACTGCTTCTTCGCGCAGCGTCGTGCCGTTCTTGTGCGCGGCCTTGGCGATCTCGGCGGCCTTGTCGTAGCCGATCTTCGGCGTGAGCGCCGTGACCAGCATCAGCGATTGCTCCATCAGCGCAGCGATGCGCGGCGTGTTGGCGCGAATGCCGGCGACGCAGCGATCGGTGAACGAATTCGCCGCATCGGCGAGGAGCCGGATCGATTGCAGCACCGCGTCGATGATGACCGGCTTGAACACGTTGAGCTCGAAATGGCCCTGGCTCGCCGCCACCGTGACCGTGGTGTGATTGCCGAACACGCGGCAGCACACCATGGTCAGCGCCTCGATCTGGGTCGGATTGACCTTGCCCGGCATG
>DASXJB010000187.1:0-1648 GCA_036497645.1 Xanthobacteraceae bacterium | reverse complement strand
GGTTTTGCGCGGCAATCGCGTCGAAGAATTCGACTTTGAATCTGCGCACCGCAAACAGCTAAGAGGCAACATTTACCTGGCGAAAGTGACGCGCGTCGAGCCGTCGCTGCAGGCCGCGTTTGTCGATTACGGCGGCAATCGCCACGGCTTCCTCGCCTTTAGCGAAATTCATCCGGACTACTACCAGATTCCGGTTGCCGACCGGCAGGCTCTGATCGCCGAGGAAGAGCGCGCCCAGCGCGCCGCCGCGGATGAAGTCGATCGCGTTCCGCGCCGCAGCCGACAAAGCGCCGCTTCCGCCCGTCGCGCCGAAGCGATCCGCAGCGAGGCTGGCGAAGCGCGGCTCGACGCGCTCGAAGCGGAACAGGCCTCACCGTCCCCGTCTGCGCCTGACATCGAACCAATGGATGTCGAGCCGCAAAGCGGCGCGCCCACCGACGAGGACATTGCATCGCGCGCCGAAATGCCCGCGCCGGACTCTTCAATGCCGGACTCTGCAATGGAAGTCGCGGCCGGCGCCTCGGCCGACGAGGTTGAGGCCGGGCTCACGCGTCAGGCGACGGGCGCTCCCGCCGAAACCGCATCGGACGAGCTTGCCGAACCCTCATCCACCGCCGCCGAGAACGGCGAAAGCGCGGTTGCCGCGGAGGCGCGCCGGCTTGATGCCAATGGCGAGGAAGAAGAAGCCGCCGAGGAAATCGTCGAATCGGTCGGCGGCGCCGACGCACTGGAAGAGGTCCCCGATCGCGCGCCGCGCTATCGCCGGCAATACAAAATCCAAGAAGTCATCAAGCGCCGGCAGGTCATGCTGGTGCAAGTGGTCAAAGAAGAGCGCGGAACCAAAGGCGCAGCGCTGACGACCTACCTTTCGCTCGCCGGGCGCTATTCGGTGCTGATGCCGAACACCGCGCGCGGCGGCGGCATCAGCCGCAAGATCACCAATTCGGAAGATCGGGCGCGACTCAAGGAGGCGGCCGCCGATCTCGAAGTGCCGGAAGGCATGGGCGTCATCCTGCGCACAGCCGGCGCCAGCCGTACCAAGATCGAGATCAAACGCGATTTCGAATATCTGCTGCGGATGTGGGAGACGGTGCGCGATCTGACGCTCAAATCGACCGCGCCGAAGCTCGTTTACGAGGAAGGCTCGCTGGTCAAGCGCTCGCTTCGCGACCTCTACGGCAAGGACATCGACGAGGTCGTGGTTGCCGGCGGCGAAGGCTATCACGAGGCCAAGGAATTCATGCGCATGCTCATGCCGAGCCATGCCAAGAACGTGAAGCTCTATACCGACACCCAGCCGCTGTTGTCGCGCTACGGCGTCGAGAACCAGCTCGACGCCATGTTCTCGCCGGTCGTGCAGCTGCGATCCGGCGGCTACATCGTGCTCAACCAGGCCGAGGCGCTGGTTGCGATCGATGTCAATTCCGGCCGCGCTACTCGCGAGCACCATATCGAGGACACCGCATTCAAAACCAATTTGGAGGCGGCGGATGAGATCTCACGGCAGCTTCGCTTGCGCGACCTTGCCGGGCTCATCGTCATCGACTTCATCGATATGGATGAGAAGCGCAACAACCGCACGGTGGAGCGGCGGCTGAAGGAATGCCTCAAACACGATCGCGCCCGCATCCAGGTCGGCCGCATCTCG
>DASXJB010000186.1:0-12300 GCA_036497645.1 Xanthobacteraceae bacterium | reverse complement strand
AGCGTTTTCCGCCGCGCTCCACCTATCGGGTCATCCATCCCGAGTTAAACGGTTATTGGCAATTTTTCGGCCGCGTCAATGTCGGCGAAAGCTGGTTCTTCCACTCGCCGGTGCCGGCCAACACCACCCGCGATAATTACGACTTCCATGCTTTGCTGCAGGAAGCAGCGGGCTTTCCGTTCGCCTGCGATTTCGATTATGTCGGTTTCTGGGACTTGCGGATCGCGGTGGCCGAGACTTACCAAGCTGGCCGCATCTTCATCGCCGGCGACGCCGCGCATTCGCATCCGCCTTACGGCGCTTATGGCCTTAACAACGGACTCGACGATGTCGCCAATCTTGGCTGGAAACTCGGGGCGAAGTTAAAGAGCTGGGGCGGCGATGCGCTGCTCGCGAGCTACAGCGACGAGCGGCGGCCGATTTTCAGGGAGACCGCGGAAGACTTCATCGAGGCCGGCATTCGCCGCGATCGGGAATTCCTGCGCCGCCACAGCCCGGAACAGGATCGGGCCGAATTCGAGCGTGCCTGGCAGGAACACATCAATTCCAGCGCGCCCAATGTTTTGACCTACGAGCCGCATTACGAAGGCTCATCGATCGTGTTCGGCCCGCCGGGCGGGGCGAGCAGCGCCCGCGGCGCGCACACGTTTAAAGCCCGCGCCGGTCATCATCTGCCGCCGCAACTTCTCTCCTGGGGCCGCAATGTCTTCGAAGAGCTTGGCGACGACTTCACGTTGCTTGCATTCGACCGCCATGAGACGACCGCGGCGGCCTTTGCACAGGCAGCCAAGGCGCTGCCTGTACCGCTGAAGATCGTGCGCGACAGCTACGATCAGGGCCGGCGCGCCTACGAAGCAAAATTCATTCTGGTGCGTCCGGACCGTTACATCGCCTGGACCGCCAGTGATCCGCCGAGCGATCCTGCCGCGATCCTCGCCAAGGCCGCCGCGAGGCCACCGGCATAGTCCGCGCCGAGACTGAATTTAAGGCCTGTCGTTTCAAACAGAAAAACAGCACTCAACAATTGTGCGGCGACGTGCGATGCTGAGAAGCGGCAGCGAATCAGGGGCAAGCTCAGGGGACAAGCCATGAAATTGCTTGAGATACTCCCCAGTGATCGTACCCACCTTTACAACGCTATGATCAAAAAACAGGCGGAGATCCGTCGCAGCGGACGCGGGACTTTCTCACGCGCGTCGGCGGGAAAGCGTAATGCCGCGCGATGGACCCACATCCGCTACAAGGGCTCGATCAATTTGCAGCCCGGTCCATCGCAAGCCGTAGAGGCCGTCATCAGGTCGCCCGATCGCGGCGACGAGGCGCGATTGTTGTCATCGTTTCTCGGTTGGCTCGATCGGCATTTCGGCGAGCATCTGTCCTCGATCAACATCACGTATCGCCGAGTAGGCCGCGGCTAGTGTCCCGATTCTCGTAAGCATTTGCGGCTCGCTGGTACGAACTTTGGAATCGATAAGGACACTAGCAACTCCATCCCTGTAGTGCCGCTTTTGAACCCGAAGTTCGCACCCGAGCCCTCCGCAAAGTCGTACGAACTTCGGGGTCGCGGCACTATAGGCACGTGACCATGATTAAGCCGCTGCGGATAGAATCCGCTAACGGCTTCGTTCATGAAATCAGGTCGTCGAGCGTTGCAGTCTCGGGGAATGGCGCGAAGCGCCCGCTAATTGGCGTTCACACACACCGCATAGACGGAAGCGTTGCCGCTGCCGCCATTGCTCTTGAAGCTCACCTTCCAGGCGTTGTTGCCTTCGGGATTGGAAAAATCCGTCGTGTCCGCAGGGCTCGGCGTTGAAAAGCCGCCGCTGATCGCACGTTTGCCGGTCGGGCACGTAGCAACCACGACCACTCTGCCGTTGCGCGGCAGGTTTCCGCGATTATGCACGACTTCGTAGCCGCTGACGGCCGCCCCCTCCGGCGGCTTGTCAGCGTGGTAGTGATTGTATGACACGCCGGCGATGAGCGGTCCGACCCACCACGGCTTTTTCAAAAGCCCGATCAACCCATCCTCGTTTTCTCAAGCGAGCGGACCGGTCCCCCGAAAACGACCGCGCCGGGCATTGCCCGGCAGCCTTCCCAGTGGCGCGATGATGCGAAGACCCGCCCGATCGTCTCCCAGTATGGGCGGCAGAAAGTTAGAAAACGGTTATAGATGGAAGCCGGGCATCAAGGCCGCGATTGTCAAACGAAGCGATTGTCGTCCGGGGGGTTGCAAGCCGGAACCACCGGCAGAATGAAAATATCGTGACCCCTACTCGCGTTTGCGCGACTGCGCCGGTTTTGGTGAGCGTAGCAATTTGTCCCGTGCGCGCTCGACCTGGCCGAGCATATGATGATTGCTCGGATCGATCCCCTCGTCGCTGCCCGGCATGCCCTCGTTGCTGGCGGTCAACATCTGGCGCGCGTCTTGTTCCCAGATTTTGAGAGCATCGAGTTTTTCTTCGAACGAGAGCGCGCGATCCTCGATCAGTTCGTCGGGCGTCGCGTAGTGCGACTGCGGATGTTCAATTTTATCGATCTTTGACGATGCGGCGCGAGGCATGACAGCCTCCTTGAGATTTTGGTGCTCCAGGCGACATTGAAACGGCGAAAGATGGGATCGGGTTCCGATCTGCCGGGCGCCACATGCGTCATGATACGGTATCGACTCGCGTCGACCGGCTGATATCCTTCCACCCAGGTGTCCTAGACAGTTCAACGACGGAGGACGTCCATGGCGACATGGCAGCCTGATCCGAGTTTTTACCCCTCGCCGCGTTTGGCGGCGAAAGCGCCTCCAGAAAAAATCGCTTACGTGGCGGCGTTCGATCCGGATCGAAAATCGCCGGACACCATTGCCGTGGTCGATGTCGATCCGGATTCGGCCTCCTATTCGCGCATTGTCGGCACTGTTGCCGCCACTCACGCGGGCGATGAATTCCACCATTTCGGCTGGAACGCCTGCTCCTCGTGCTTGTGTCCCAACGCCCCGCATCCGCATATTGAGCGCCGTTATCTGGTCGTTCCAGGCTTGCGGTCTTCGCGCATTTATATTCTCGATACCAAGCCCGATCCGCGCAAACCGCAGATCGTCAAGGTCATCGAGCCGCAGGACATCGCCGAGAAAACCGGTTACACGCGGCCGCACACCGTGCATTGCGGCCCGGGCGGCATCTATGTGGCCGCGCTCGGCAACAAGGATGGCAAGGCGCCGGGCGGCGTCTTTGTCATGGATCACGAGTCGTTCGAGCCACTCGGCCGCTGGGAAGTCGATCGTGGCCCGCAGCAGCTTGGCTACGATGCCTGGTGGCACCTCGGCTTCGACACCATGGTGACCAGCGAATGGGGCACGCCGGACACTTTCGAAAATGGACTGGTGCCGGAAATCCTGCTGGGCAGCAAATATGGTCGCCGCTTGCATTTCTGGGATTTCACCAAGCGCAAGCACTTGCAAGAGATCGATTTTGGCGAAGAGCACCAGCTGGTTTTCGAATTACGGCCGGCGCATGACCCGACCAAGCCGCACGGCTTTGTCAACTGCGTCATCAGCTTGAAGGATCTGTCGTCATCGATCTGGACCTGGTACCGCGACGGCGGCAAATGGGCGGTGAAAAAGATCATCTCGATCCCCGCAGAGCCGGCCGACCCCGACCTCCTGCCGCCCGTGCTCAAAGGTTTCAAGGCGGTGCCTCCGCTTGTTACCGATATCGATCTTTCGATGGATGATCGCTTCTTGTATGTCGCCTGCTGGGGCACGGGCGATCTCCAGCAATACGATGTATCCGATCCATTCAACCCGAAGCTCACCGGCAAGGTGCGGATCGGCGGCATCGTCGCGCGTGCGAGCCATCCTGGCGCCAAGAACGGCGCCAAGAACGGCAAGCTCAGCGGCGGTCCGCAGATGGTCGAAGTGAGCCGAGACGGGCGACGGGTCTATTTTACCAATTCGCTTTACGGCGCCATCGACCCGCAATTTTATCCCGAGGGAATCGACGGCTGGATGGTGAAGCTCGACGCTCAGCCGGGCGGCGGCGTTGCCTTTGATCCGAAATTCTTTATCGACTGGCCGAAGGGACAGCGTCCGCATCAGGTTCGCCTGCAAGCCGGCGATTGTTCCTCGGATTCCTATTGTTATCCGTGACGGCGCAGCGGGCGTGTCGCTGCCGTCGCTTCCAGACACGCTTTGGCTGTGGCTCGCCATAGCGGGACTGGGCCTGTTTCACGGTATCAATCCCGCGATGGGATGGCTGTTCGCGGTGGCGCTGGGGCTTAATCGCCGCAGCGAACGGGTGGTTTGGCTCGCGCTTCTGCCGATCGGGCTCGGCCACGCGCTCGCCGTCGCCGTCATCTTGATCCTCGTGCTGGCGCTCGGGCTCATTCTCGAACCCGGTTTGCTGCGACCGCTCATCGCCGCGATGCTGTTCGCTTGGGCAGGCTGGCACGCGGTTTATGGGAGGCACCATAAGGTACGCTTCGGCATGCAGGTCGGTCTCGGCGGCTTGTTTGTTTGGTCGTTCCTGATGGCGAATGCGCACGGCGCGGGTCTGATGCTGATCCCGGCGGTGATCCCGCTTTGTCTTGCCGCATCGCCGACGCATGCGCTCACGGTTGCCAGCTCCCTTCCCGTCGGGCTGGCGGCGCTGTTCCTCCACACCGCGGCGATGCTGGCGACTATCGGGGTTGTGTCGATCGTCGTCTACAAATGGATCGGCGTTGGATTCCTGCGGCGCGGCTGGATCAACCTCGATCTCTTGTGGACCATCGCATTAGTCCTATGCGGGATCATCGTGCTTGTGATCTGAAATCGGCGCTGTCCTTGTGATCGGCAGCGGCACTCCAGGCCGCTCCAGGCCGCACGCCAGAAGGATCGCACACCGGAAACGGTCATTCCGTTACCGCATCGGCGAGCGCGAGCAGCGTCGGCGGCACTGGAAGTCCCATCGCCTTTGCGGTCTTGAGGCTGATCGTCAGCCTGAATTTGGTCGGATTCTGCACCGGCAGGTCGCCGGGTTGTTCCCCTTTGAGGATGCGATCCACATAGGAGGCCGAACGGCGAAAGACGTCGCCCGGATCGATGCCATAGGACATCAATTCGCCACGTGTTGTAGAAATCTCATCAGGGTAAATGGCCGGCACCCGATGGCGTGCCGCAGCGGCGACGATGGCGGTCGCGATGCACCGTGGTGAAAACTTCCGGCATCACCAGCACGCCGCCGCGCTCGTCGCGAGCATGTTTCATCAAGGCATCGATGTCCGCATCGTCGCGGCAGGCTGAGGAGCGGGCCGTCACTGCAAACGATCGGGCGGCGGGCTCGACGGCCTGTAGAATGAGATCGGCGAAAGGCGTGGAAGCGGGATTGTAGAGTAACGCAACGCGGGCGATGGTCGGCTTGATTTGTTTGAGCAGTTCCACCCATTTGCCGGCGATCGGCGGATCATAATCGCTAAAGCCGGTCATGTTGCCGCCGGGATGGGCGAGGTTATTAACGAAGCCCTGTCCAAGCGGGTCGGTGATCATGATGAAAACTGTCGGGATCGTGCTGGTCGAGCGGCGTAGCGCCTGAACCGCCGGGCTGCTTTGCACAACGAATACGTCGGGGCGGAGCGCAACCAGTTCTGCGGCGTAGCTTTCGTAGAGCTTGGGGTCGCCGCTCGCCCAACGCCAGTCGAGATGAATGTTTTGGCCGTCGCTCCAGCCCAGCGCGGCGAGGCCCTGCGGCAAGACCGTAGCAAGCATTTGCCCGAGGGGATCGTTGGCGGCATAGCCCGCGAGCACGCCGAGGCGGCGCATCCCGCCGACCTGCTGCGCCCGAGCGGCAAACGGCCACGCGGCAGCAGCGGCGGCGAGGCCGACAAATTCTCGTCGCTTCATTAGCCCCTCAGACGGCGACAATCACCGCGCATTCGATTTAGAGCACGATCCCGAAAAGTGGATACCGGTTTTCGGAAAGGATCATGCTCAAACAACAAGCTAAAGCGAAATACCGAATAAACCTAAAATCATTTCGCTTTAGCGCACGAACTTATAGCGAAATCGCTCGCCGTCAGCTTCAACGAGGCCCGTGGTCGGGTGCGGAAAGTGGATCGGCAGCACAAAGCTGCCCGTCCCCGCGACCTTACCAAGAAAGCGCCGGCGCGACCGCGCCGCTTCCTCGGCGTCCCAGTCGAATATCGTCGACCAGCCCGGCTCGCGACATTGCAAGGCGTGATGCATGAGGTCGCCAATGACGACAGCATGCTGCCCGCGCGAGCGGATGTTGACGCAGCAATGACAGGGCGAATGGCCCGGCGTCGGCGTCAGCCAAAATGTGTCGTCGAGCGCAAAATCATCGTCGACCAGGAGCGCCTGCCCGGCCGCGACCACCGGCTCGCAATTGAACCGCCAGACATTGCCGCCGCCGCCGGCGCGAGTCTCTCCGCGCTTGGTTGAGTCCTCCCATGCGGCGTATTCGCGTTTGTGGAAAATGTATTTGGCTTTGGGAAAGGTCGGCACCCAGCGGCCATTGCGCAGCACCGTGTTCCAGCCGGAATGGTCGATATGCAGGTGCGTGCAAAACACGTAATCGATGTCATCGAAGCGCAAACCCTCGGCGGCGAAGCCGTCGAGCCACGGCTTTTTCGGAAAGTCCATCGGCGGTGGATAGCCCTTGTCCTCGCCGGTGCAGGTGTCGATCAGGATCGTGTGCTTGGGCGTGCGCACCACATAGGTCTGGTAGGTGATCACCATCTTGCCCGACGCGGGATCGAACACTTCGCGGTCGAGCTCGGCGAGATGGCGGCGGCCGATCTCCGGATCGTATTTGGGAAACATCTCTTCGGGCGTACGCCACGGCCCATCGCGTTCGATGATGCTGGTAATCGTGACGTCGCCGATCGCAAGTTTGTTCATTTGTTTCCCTCCTAACGCATCATTATTTCAAATCAACCTCAGCCCCTTCAGGCTTGCATGTCCGTCCTTGCCGACGACGAGGTGATCGTGGACTGAAATGCCGAGCGGGCCCGCCACCGCGATAATCTGTTGCGTCATCTGGATATCGGCCTGCGAGGGTGTCGGATCGCCCGACGGATGATTGTGCACCAGGATGATCGCGCTCGCCGATAATTCGAGCGCGCGCTTGACCACTTCGCGCGGATAGACCGGGGTGTGATCGACGGTGCCGGTCTGTTGTACTTCGTCGGCGATGAGCGCATTGCGCTTGTCGAGAAACAGCACCCGGAACTGTTCCCGATCGGCGAAACCCTGCGCGGTGCGGCAATAGTCGAGCACGCTCGACCACGATGACAGCACCGGCCGCTTTTTCAGGGCGCCGCGGAGAAGCCGGCTCGCCACCGCCTGCACGATCTTCAGTTCTGTGATGCCGGCGCCGCCAAGCCCCCTCACTTCGGCGAGCCGCGCCTCCGGCGCCGCGATCACTTCCGCAAAGGAGCCGAATTTCGCGAGCAGCGTCTTGGCGAGCGGCTTGACATCACGGCGCGGCAGCGCGCGAAACAGCAGCAGCTCCAACAACTCATAGTCGGACAAAGCATCGGCGCCGGCGTCGCGGAAGCGGCCGCGCAGGCGTTCGCGATGACCGTGATAATGCGGCGCGGCCTCGGCAAGCCCGCCATCGCTCTCACGCTTCTTTTCCAGGATGAAACTCCGGACACAGACCTCGATCGGCCGGCGACCCGCCCCCAGCCACGACCAAGCATGCCGGCGCCGGAGAATTTTGCAATCGGCTCACGGCCGCACAATCCGCCGGCCCAGTTACTCACTGCCGATAGGGCGGCTTGTCGAATCCCTTCGGCGACAGCGTGAAAATCTCAACGCCGGTTTCGGTCACGCCGACCGAATGCTCAAATTGCGCGGAGAGCGAGCGATCGCGCGTCACCGCCGTCCAACCATCGGACAAGACTTTGACATGCGGCCGGCCGAGATTGATCATCGGCTCGACGGTGAAGAACATGCCGGGCTTGAGCACGATTCCCTCGCTTGGCCGGCCGATATGCACGACATTCGGCTCGTCATGGAACAGCCGGCCGACGCCATGGCCGCAAAAATCGCGCACAACGCTCATGTGCTGGGCTTCCACGAAAGTCTGGATCGCGTGACCGATATCGCCGGTGGTGCAGCCCGGTCTGATCGCGGCGATGCCGCGCATCATGCCTTCATAGGTGACCTCGATCAGCCGCTCGGCGCGACGCGGGATTTCGCCGACCGCATACATGCGGCTGGAATCGCCGTGCCACTCGTCGAGGATCAGCGTGACGTCGACATTGACGATGTCGCCCTCGCGCAGTGGCTTGTCGCTCGGAATGCCGTGACAGACTACGTGATTGACCGAGGTGCAGGTCGCCTTGCGATAGCCGCGATACATCAGGGTCGCCGGCAGCGCGCCGCGGTCCATGCCGAATTCGAATACCCGGCGGTCGATGTGCTCCGTCGTCACGCCAGGTTTGATTTCACCAACCAGCATGTCGAGACATTCGGCCGCAAGCCGTCCGGCCTTGCGCATGCCGGCAAAGGCGTCAGGGCCGTGAATTTTGATCTGCCCGGTTTTGCGCAGCGGCGCACAGGCTGCATCGACATAGGTCATGGCGTGTCGGGGATATCGTAGAGACCGAGGCCTTCAATGTAAGCATCGACGGCGACAACGCAAGCAAATGCCGCGGGTTGCTGGAGCGTGATCTTTTCCGAAAACCGGTAGCCACTTTTCGGGACCATGCTCTAATTAACGATTCTACCACCCAATTCGTCATCAATATGGACGCGGATGATGTCGTCAAACGAGGCATTGCCGCGAAAGCCGAGCGCGAGCGCCCGACGCGGATCGAAACGGCTCGGCCAGCCGGCCACGATGCGCGCGATCAGCGGATCGGGTTCGCGGCGGATGCGCGCCGCCACTTTGTCGCCGGCGATCCGCCGCAAGGCGGCGATCTGCTCGGCCACCGTGCAGCAGACGCCGGGCATGGTGAGATTGATGCGGGGGCCGAGGTTTCCGGCGTCCAGTCCGGCAGCATGGATCAGAAATCCCACCGCCGCGCGGGGACTGGCGTGCCAGTGCAGCACACTGTCCTTGACCGGCAGCACCGCCTCTTGGCCGGCGAGCGGTTCGCGAATGATCGAGGAGAAGAACCCCGAAGCGGCTTTGTTCGGCTTGCCCGGCCGCACCACGATACTCGGCAGCCGGATGCCGACGCCGGAGAGAAATCCACGACGCGTATAGTCGGCGAGCAGGAGTTCGACGGCCGCTTTTTGCGTGCCATAGGAGGTCAGTGGCGTCAGATGAAAATCGTCGGCGATGGCATCGGGAAACGGCGCGCCGAACACCGCGATAGATGAGGTAAAGACCAGCCGCGGACAATAGCCGTCGCCGACGGCGCGAACCGCGTCGAAGAGCGCGCGCGAGCCGTCGAGATTGATACGCATGCCTTTGTCGAAATCGAGTTCGGCTTCGGCGGAAACCACGGCGGCGAGATGAAAGATCACGTCGGGCCGGGTGGCGACAAGCTTCCGCAGTGTCGCCGGATCGGCAATGTCGCCCGCTACGGTCTGGACAGAGCCGGAAAATTTCTCTGGCTTCGCCGGGGCCGTCACGTCGAGCAGCGTAAGCTTGTCGATCAGCCGATTGTTGAGCGCGCCGTCGGCCACCAGCCGCGCCGTCAGCTTGCGCCCGATCATGCCGGCGGCGCCGGTGATGAAAATATGCATTGATCCCAACCTTGCGCTTCGCGCGCCCCGGAATGCGCGTGTCTTACGGTGCCATTTGTTATAGCGCCATGCCGCCGTCGACCAGATGCGGCTGACCGGTGATGTAGCTTGCCTCGTCGCTGGCGAGAAAGACGGCGAGCGCGGCAACCTCCTGCGCGGTGCCGAGCCGGCCCATCGGCTGCCGACCGATAAAGGCCTGGCGGACTTCCGTCGTCGAGCGCCCGGTCTCCTTCGATAAAGTCGCGATGCGCTCTTCCAGCGAGGGCGACTCGATGGTGCCGGGACAAATGGCGTTGCAGCGGATGCCTTGATTGATGAAATCGGCCGCGATCGCCTTGGTGAGCCCGATCACCGCCGCTTTGGTGGCGCCATAGACGTAACGATTGGGAACGCCGCGGATCGACGACACCGCCGACGAGATGTTCACGATTGAGCCCGACTTCTTCTCCAGCATCCCGGGAAGGAAAGCCTTGATAGTGCGGTGCATGGATTTGACGTTGAGATCGAAGGAAAAATCCCAGTCCCGATCGCCGCACTCGAGAATGCTGCCGTTGTGCACGTAGCCGGCGCAGTTCACCAGAATGTCGAGCGCGCCGAATTCGCTTCCCATCATCTTGGCGACGGCGTCGACATTGTCTTGCGCGCGCACATCGAGCTTGATGCACTTCGCCGCTTTTAGATCGCGGACCTTGTCTTCGGCGACATCGGTGGCGATGACCTTGCCGCCCTCATTGGCGAAGGCCTCGGCGATGGCGCGGCCGATGCCCTGCCCCGCCCCGGTAACCAGCGCTACTTTACCTTGGAGCCTGTTGCTCATCCTGTCCTCCTGCGGCGGCATTCAATGCCGCGAGGCTCACTTTTTGCACGCCTTGCGCGTCGAAATTCTCAGGGTTCAGCCAGTGTTCGAAGTTGCGCTTACGCAATGGCCATTCGCTGTCGAGCATGGAGAACCAGGCGACGTCGCGATTGCGGCCCTTGGCGATCACGTGTTGGCGGAACGTGCCCTCATAGACGAAGCCGTAGCGAAGCGCCGCCCGCCGCGACGCGGCATTCAGAGCGTCGCATTTCCATTCGTAGCGACGATAGCCGAGCGTCTCGAACACATAATGCGCCAGCAGATACTGGGTTTCGGTGCCGAGCGGGGTGCGCTGCAAGGTCGGCGAATAAAGCACATGGCCGACTTCGATCACGCGATTCTGCGGGTTAATACGCAAAAACGTGACCAAGCCGACGGCACGATCCTGCGCATCGATGATTGCATAGGCATAGGGATCGTCGGCCGCCGCGCGCATCGCAATGAACTGGGCGAACTCAGACGCGCCGGCAAATGGGCCGTCGGTGGAAATATAGGTCCAGACGTGATCATGGCCCGCAAATACCGTCCATAGATCAGACCAATGGTCGGCCCGCAGTTTTTCCAGGCGGCCGTAGCGGCCCTTGAGCGTCACCGGGCCCGGACGCGGCGCCGACGTGGGATCCACCGGCAAGCCGATCGGTTGCCCGGTTATCGGGTGAGGTTCAGACGGAGTCATGGCGATCCGCCCTTTTTCCGATCGGCGCTGAAGAATTCGTTCAGTTCGGCGTTCCCGATCAGGCCGGCAAAACCGTCGAACTTGCCGTCGCGCGCGATCTCGGTCGCGACCCGAATGAAGGCGTGCATGGCGACGCGCGCCAGCGACCCGCCGACGCTGATGCGGCGCACGCCCATGCCGGCAAGATCATTGACCGTGAAACCAAACGCGCCGCTGTTAAGAAAATTGACCGGCTTAGGCGCGACCGCCTGCACCACGGCCTCGATTTGCTCCCGGGTCTTGATACCCGGCGCATAAAGACAGTCTGCACCGGCGTCCTTATAGGCGCGGAGCCGGCGAATGACGTCGTCGAGATCGGGAACGCCACGGATGAAGCCCTCGGCCCGCGCCGTGAACACGACATCGCCGCCGGCGCGATCAATTGCCGCGCGCGCGGCCTTGACGCGTGCGACCGCGACGTCGAAAGGATAAAGCGGTATAGCGCCGCTGTTCGGCGAGTCCTCGATGGAAAGACCGGCGACGCCGGTCGCCACACAGTGCGTGACGTTTTGCGCGAGACCATCGAGATCGTCAGCCAAGCCATCCTCGAAATCAGCGTTCAACGGCACATCGGTTGCCGCTGCAAGTTCGCGGAAATGCGCAAGCACCACCTCGCAGCTGAGTGCGCCGTCGGCATAACCTTGCGAATGCGCATAACCCGAGCTCGTCGTCGCCAGCGCCGAAAAGCCCAGGCCTTGCAGGTAACGCGCGCTGCCGACGTTCCACGGATTGGGAATGACGAAGCAACCAGCCTCGTGAAGCTTCCGGAAGGTTTTGCGTTTCTCGGCGGCGGACGGTCGAGTCATTGTACTCATCCCCGGCTAGGTCATTGCGGTTCACAATCTGCCACGCTCCCGGTAGCGATGACTACCCGGCGCGTGATCAAACCTGGATGGCGTCTAGTGATTGTCCCGCGGCACCGATTTCTGCGCGACCCGCTGATATTTCACGGCCGGAGCCAAGACCATGCCATCGGCGAGCTGATCGACCATAGCGCGCTGGATTTCCTGCCACGGCGTCTGGCTCGCCGGATATTGATAG
>DASXJB010000185.1:0-4094 GCA_036497645.1 Xanthobacteraceae bacterium | reverse complement strand
GGGCCGTCGGCGAGCGGCCGCTGCTCGATCCAGTCGAGCGGCCCGAGCCGGCCGGCGGCAATGGCGTCGAGCGTTTGGCGAAATTCCAGCGGCGTATAGCAATATGTGCCCGCGACGATGATTTCCTGCAGCGTGATCTTGCGGACGTCAAAACCCTCCGAGCCCGGCAACAGGCCGACGTGAATGATCACGCCGCCCGGTTTGACCAGGCGACTGGCCGCGGCACGCGTCGCTACGGCGCCGACCGCGTCGATGACGAGGTCCATCGACAATTTTGTCGGCTCGCCGGGCTCATTGGGCGCGTAGCAGTGGAACGGCCCGGCGCGCGCGGCGGTCTGCCGGCGCGCGGCATTCGGCTCGCCGATATGAATCTCGGCGGCGCCTTGCATCGCCAATACCAAAGCGCAGGCGAGTCCTATGCCGCCGCCGCCGAGCACCAGGCAGCGGCTCGGAGCGAGCGGCCGCTGCAGCAAGCGCGCGCCTAAATTGACCGCGTGATAGGCCACCGCGAGCGGCTCGGTCAGAGCCGCCTTGGCACTGTCGAGCCCATCGGGAATCGTAACGACGTTGGTCTCCGGCACACGCACCAGTTCGGCAAAAGCGCCGGCCCGCGGCGGTACTGAAAGCAGTTGCCGCGACGGGCAAAGATGCGGCCGGCCTTCCAAACACCAGTCGCAAACCCCGCAAGGGACAAGCGGGTTGACCGCGACGCGAGCGCCACGACCGGGCCCGCTGACGACTAGGCCCGCGGCCTCATGCCCAAGCACGAACGGCGGCGGGCGCCGCGAATCGTGGCCGTGATAGGCGTGCATATCGGAGCCGCAGATCCCGACCGCCTCGACCCGCACGAGCACTTCGTCGTTGCCGGGCGTCGGTTCAGGCTCCTCGCGGCACAACAGAACGTTGGGCTCGGTATAGACTAGGGCTTTCATGGGTTCACTTTGCTGAAATCCAGTATCGCTGCGATCTTAGCAGAGTGGAACGAGAGCATGAAACGCGCGGCCAAACCAAAGATTTCGCTGCCGCGGCCGATCGCCCTGCCCCGCCGTCGCAAAATGCGGGCTACGCGGTTAGAGTGATGCACAACGAGATCGCCATGACAGAATCGCCATGAAAGATCGGCCTCATTCATCGTCGCCCAAAATCACCGAAATGCTCGTTGTGCCGGTGGCTGGGCATGACGACATGTTGCTCAATCTCTCCGGCGCGCATGCGCCGTTTTTCACGCGCAATATTGTCATTCTTCGCGACAATGCCGGCCGCACCGGCGTCGGCGAAGTGCCGGGCGGCGAGCAAATAAGGCGCACATTGGAGGATGCCAAATCGCTGGTCATCGGCGAGCCGAGCGGAAACTACAACGACATTCTCAATAAAATGCGCAGCCGCTTCGCCGACCGTGATACCGGCGGACGAGGACTACAGACTTTCGATCAGCGCGTAGCCATTCATGCTGTCACCGCGATCGAGGCGGCGCTGCTCGATCTGTTGGGCCAATTTCTCGGTGTGCCGGTCGCGGCGCTGCTCGGCGAAGGGCTCAAGCGCAGCGCGGTCAAGATGCTTGGCTATCTGTTTTTCGTCGGCGACCGCAACAAGACCGACCTGCCCTACCGCGCCGAGCCGGACGCGAACGTCGATTGGTTTCGCCTGCGCCACGAGGAGGCATTGACGACGCAAGCGATAGTGCGTCTCGCCGAGGCGGCTTATGCGCACTATGGCTTCGACGATTTCAAGCTCAAGGGCGGCGTGCTCTCGGGCGCGCAGGAAATCGAAACCGTGTCGGCGCTCGCCGAGCGCTTTCCGCAAGCGCGCATCACCCTGGATCCGAACGGCGCGTGGTCGCTCGAGGAGGCGATCCGGCTCTGCAGCGGCATGCACGGCGTGCTGGCTTATGCCGAAGATCCGTGCGGCGCCGAGCGGGGCTATTCGGGCCGCGAAGTCATGGCAGAATTCCGGCGCGCAACCGGCATGCCGACTGCGACCAATATGGTGGCGACCGACTGGCGCCAAATGGGCCATGCGATCCTGCTGCAATCGGTCGACATCCCGCTGGCCGATCCGCATTTCTGGACCATGCAGGGCGCGGTGCGGGTGGCGCAGATGTGCAGCGATTGGGGCCTGACCTGGGGATCGCATTCAAACAACCATTTCGACATTTCGCTGGCGATGTTCACCCATGTCGCCGCGGCGGCGCCGGGCCGAATCACCGCGATCGACACGCACTGGATTTGGCAGGACGGCCAGCGCTTGACGAAGGAGCCGCTGGCGATCCGCGGCGGCATGGTGGCGCTGCCCGAACGGCCCGGACTCGGTATCGAGATCGACCTTAAGCAAATCGACAAGGCGCACGCGCTCTACAAATCGCATGGCCTCGGCGCGCGCGACGATGCGATGGCAATGCAGTACCTTATTCCCGGCTGGACGTTCGACGACAAGAAGCCTTGTCTCGTGCGCTGATCGGAACGGCGCCGCAGCGTCGCAGGAGCCTGCCGGGTTCGTGGAACGGAACTCCGCTGCTACGAGTCTAGCAATGAAGACTTTCAATTGGCGGTTTTTGACACGCAATCTGCGACCGGACTCCCGCTTCCCTTGGGAACCGCCATAAAAACAAATCCCGAATTGTTAGAAGAATTGGCCTTTGCCCCGGCCGGAGTGCCCGCTCCCGTGTACATGTCGATATGAGCGCCTTTGATTCGACCGCCGATGTCTTGCGCCACCGCCATCCAAGAGACGGTTTTACACGTGTTCGTCGCGGGTACATTGAGCAAGGTGATGGTGCCGGTGGGAATTGAAGTTGGATCCGTAGCGATCGAGGTGTTCGGCGTAAGCGGGATATGATCGACGCCTTCGTAACTGCCCCCCGGTTGGTAAAAGACAGTTGATGGATTGTAATGGACGGTGTCTCGATAGGCCTCATCGGGATGAGTGGCATAGTAAACGGCCAGAGAACCATTTATTTTTTTATTCTCGCACTTCAGAACGTCACCGATCATGTTATTGGGTCTGCCGTTCGTTCCGGCGAAATTCAAAAGCACGCTTGCTATGGAGCCGTCCTTCTGCCTCAAGTTCACGTTTCCGGCGCCTTCCAGCATAAAACTTGAAACCTCATAAAGGCTTCGGAAATACGCGATCTTGTGAATTTTCCCAGCTAAGGCGCCCCGAGCCAACTGCTCGCGGGTGGGCAGTGCGGAGAGGGTGCCGTCTTTGTTGTCAATGCACCAATGGATTGGAACTTTGGTGACCTCGTCTACTCCGCAGCCCTGCCCCAACTCCGGCTTGGGATTTTCGAAATACGTCAGACCCGTGGGCGCCGCATAGATCGGGTACCGGTATACGTCCGACGGCTCAGCGGAGGCGTCAACCGCCGTTGGACTGTAGTACCCAGTAAACCGCGTCGTTCCCGTCTTAAATTTCCCGTCGTTACCCCCGCGGCCATTGCTCTTGTACCAGTCAAACTCCCGTGCTGCCCGATTCACGAAGGTGACGTAATCCATGTTCGGCTGGCTCGCGATTTTCAGCATCTCCGTATTGGCGCTCAGGCAATAATCCTCGTTTTTCACCATTCGGCAGCCGAACTGGAATGTTTGAGCCTTTTGCTCGGCCGATTTTCTTTCGCAATTTGCGATTTGATTCTTTAAAGCGTTTTTGATTTCCACAAGATTCCCAGCCAGACACTGAATGGGAAGATCTTTCGGAGGACTCGGAACAGGATGTGACGTCACAGGAAGTGCGGGAGCGATTTTTCCGGCGACATTCAATTGAACCAGATCTAGGCAGTGCCGCACGGGGTCGTAGCCGCTCGCCGCCGGCGCCGTTCCGGCCGTGGGATAGGCCAGCTGTCCTTGGGACGGAAGACCCCAAAGACGCTAAGTAAGACGGCGCCAAAGATTTTTTTCATCAACGATTACCAGATATCGGAATACACATCATATTCACTTCATCGCGCCTGATGGCGCGGCACCGGTCTGCAATGTCTACGTCAACTGCTGGCGAAAATTAGGCAACAGCCTCTAAACTGAGCGGGGCGAGCTAAAAGCAACGCCCCCCAACCGCGCCGCAGCGCGACAGGAGCGAGCGATGGCTGATGCAGTGCGAAG
>DASXJB010000184.1:0-1592 GCA_036497645.1 Xanthobacteraceae bacterium | reverse complement strand
GCTCTGATAGGCCGGAAAAGCCTCGTGCCGGTAGGTCTCCGCTTCGAGCGTATCCCAGCCGACCAGCACGGCACGCAGCCGCTCGGTGCGATAGAGCTGCAGCAAGCGATTGGCGAAACCGAGGATCGCGCCCGCCGGCCGTCCGCCATCGCGGCGGATCGTCTTCGGCAGCGCATGGTAGGAGCGGTGCGCGAGGGAATCGCCGTCGATCACCAGCAACGGACGACGTTCGGGTCTAGCCTTGCTCCACTCCTTCTCACCAGGGGTCACCATCGCGTGCTGCCGCGACGGGGCGAGCGGTAAGCGGGAACCGGGTACCCACTCGCGCGGGGACGAACGGCCGCCGTCCGCTTCCTTCAACTCCACCCAGACTGGCGCGTGGTCGCTGGCGCCGGCCTCGCCGCGCACCTCGCGGTCGACGCCGGCAGCCGCGAGCCGCTTCGCCGCCAGCGCACTCAACAGCAGATGATCGATGCGCAGCCCGGCGTCGCGCGGCCAGCGGTTCCGCAGATAACTCCAATAGGTGTAGAGCGCGGCGTCGGGATGCAACGCACGGAGCGCGTCACGCCAGCCCTGCCTGAGCAGTTTCTGAAACTGCGCGCGCGGCGCCGGCTGCAGCAGCGCGTCGTCGGCATAGGAGCGCACCGCGTAAATATCGCGATCGGTCGGCACCACATTGTAGTCGCCGGCCAGCACCACCGGGACGCCAGTGGCGTAAAGCTCTTTGGCATGCGCCAGCAGGCGCTCCATCCAGGCGAGCTTGTAGTCGAATTTTGGACCCGGCTGCGGATTGCCGTTCGGCGCATAGAGCGAGGTGACGATGACGCCGTTCACCGCCGCCTCGATATAGCGCGCCTGCCTGTCGTCGGGATCACCGGGCAATTCGCGCCGCGTCACGATCGGTTCGCAGCCGCGCGCCAGGATCGCGACGCCGTTCCAGGTCTTTTGGCTGCGCCACACGGCGCCGTAGCCCAGCTTCTCAATCGCCGCCTTGGGGAATTCGCGATCGGCGGCCTTAAGCTCCTGCAGCGCGACGACGTCTGGCTTTTCGGCGCGCAGCCAGCCGATCAAATTACCGAACCGCTTGTTCACGTCGTTGATGTTGAAGGTCGCTATCTTCATCGGCGGCCGAGATTTCGGATTGATGGCAGTGGGGAAAAGTTGCGTACCGAAATGTACGAGCGTTTTTTCGCCAACTGTTTGATATTGCTCAATGGCGCTTCAACGGTCGTTGCCGTGGAGTTGCAACGTCCGTTCAACGTCCGTTGCAACGCAGCCTGCCGCACGATGGCCTTGGGATCTTTAGAACGTCAGGCCGATCTTGAAGACCTCGATCGCGTAGAACTGGAGTTCCGCGTCCAGGCAGCGCTGGATGGTGGCGGCCTTGCGAAAGCCGTGCTGCTCGCCGGAAAACAGCAAATAACCAACTGGTTTGCGCTTGCGGCGCAACGCTTCGACCAGGGCCTCCGCTTGGTTCGGTGGCACGATGGCGTCCTCGACTCCCTGAAAGAAGATAACTGGTTTCGATAGTTGATCCGCGTGATAAAGCGGCGAGCGCTCGCGATAGCGCTCCTCGGCCTGCGGATATGGAC
>DASXJB010000183.1:0-3167 GCA_036497645.1 Xanthobacteraceae bacterium | reverse complement strand
CCAACCGGCCCGGCTTCGATCAGATCGCCCAGGGCATGGGCGGGCTGATGTCGATCACCGGCTTGCCTGGCCAGGGGCCGGTTCGCGCCGGCATCCCGATCGCCGATCTTACCGCCGGTCTGTTTGCCGCGCTCGGCATTCTGGTCGCGCTTCTCGAGCGCGAGAAATCGAAGAAGGGCCAGCACATCGAGACCTCGCTGTTGCAGGCTCAGATTTTCATGCTCGACTTTCAAGGCGCGCGCTATCTGGTCAAGGGCGAAGTGGCCAAACAGGCCGGCAACAATCATCCGACCAGCATTCCGACTGGCGTGTTCAAGACCAAGGACGGCTACATCAACATCGCCACGGCAGGTCAAAAGACCTGGCAGCGGTTCTGCGAGGCCGCCGGCGCAACCGCACTCATGGAGCGGCCTGAATACAAGACCGCGGAAGCGCGTTCGAAGAACCGCGATGCGCTCAGCCCGGAAATCGACGACTACCTCGCCACCGCAACCAGCGCGGAATGGGTCGAGCGTCTCAACAAAGCCGGCGTACCCTCCGGGCCGATCTATGCGATCGATCAGGTTTTTGCCGATCCGCAAGTGCAGCACCTCGGAATTGTCCAAAGCGTAACCAGGAAGGACAAAAGCAAGATGCGCCTGCTCGGCCAGCCGGTCGGCTTGTCGCGTACGCCGTCACGCCTGGCGGCGCGGCCGCCGGATCTCGGCGAGCATACCAACGCTATCCTCAAGGAGTTCGGCTTTAGTGCACGCGACATCGCGGCGCTGCACAAGGCAAAGGCGCTGTGACCCAAGGAATCACGACATGACGCAGACCGACAAAATGCTCGCGCGCAAGGAAGGCGGCGTCGGCATTCTCACCTTCAACAATCCTGAACGGCACAACGCGGTGTCGCTGGATATGTGGGAGGCGACCAAGCGCATTCTCGACGGCTTCGCCGCGGACGACGGCGTTCGCGTGGTGGTGCTCACCGGCGCCGGCGGCAAAGCCTTCGTCTCGGGCGCCGACATTTCCAAGTTCGCGAGCGAGCGCGCTACGCTTGAAGCGTCGCGCGCCTATAACGTGAAATCGGACGCGGCCTATTCCAGCGTCGCCGATTTTCCCAAGCCGACGATTGCAATGATCAAGGGCTATTGCATCGGCGGCGGCGTCGGCCTTGCCGTGTGCTGCGACCTGCGCATCTGTTCCGATAATTCGCGCTTCGCCGTGCCGGCGGCCAAGCTTGGCCTTGGCTATGGCTATAGCGGCCTCAAACGCCTGGTCGATATTGTCGGCGCCTCCTTCGCCAAGGAGATTTTCTACACGGCACGGCAGTTCGACGCCCAGGAAGCGCACGCGATGGGGCTGGTGAACCGCGTTGTGCCGGCGGGCGAATTGGAGAGCTACGTCAAAAGCACTACCGACATGATCTGCGCCAACGCGCCGCTCACCATCAAGGCGGTAAAATTCACGGTCGGCGAGATGCTCAAGGATGAGTCCAAGCGCAATCTTGCCCGCTCGGTCGAACTCGTCGAGCGATGCTTCGCGAGCCGCGATTACACCGAAGGCCGCACCGCTTTCATGGAAAAACGCAAACCGGTATTTACCGGCACATGAGCCGGCGGGATCACTGCCCACCCTTGCCCACCGTCGGGTTGGTCATCCGGCAATCGACACAATCGGTCTTACCAGCGGTCGAACTGGCTTGCTAAATTAGAAAAACCAGTCGCGTGCGGATAGCGCGGCACGAAGTCGGGGAGGGCGGACAATGTATCGGGCCACCAAGGACATCAAGCTGCCGACGACGATCACCGGTTCGCTGCCGCGGCCGAGCTGGTACACCGAAAATCTCGGCACGCGCCACTTTCTTGAAGCCATGGTGAGCCGCCGGTTTCGCGAGCAATACGAAGACGCGCTGACCTGTTATTTGCGCGACCAGGAGCTCGCCGGACTCGACATCCTCACCGACGGCGATTGCCGCTTCGACGATGACGTCGGCGGCCAGAGCTGGACCGCCTACCCGCCGAACCACATGAGCGGCCTTGACATCGAGCATCCGCTGGCGACGCCGGCGGGCCGCGGCGGCATCTGGTTTCCGCGCGGCCACATCCTGCACGATTATCTCGAATCGCGGGTGATGCCGGTGATCACCGGGCCGGTCGGGCGTGGCAATCTGCAATATACGGCGATGTGGAAGGCGGCGCAGCGCTTCACCACGCGCCCTGTCAAGTTCGGCGCGGTGTCGGCCGAGATCGTTGCCTTCGCGCTGCAGGACCGCCACTACAAGAGCGTGCCCGAGCGCATGTTCGCAATCGCCGACGCCTTCAACGAGGAATATCACGAACTCGCCGACGCCGGCTGCCCGGTCATCCAGATCGAGGAGCCGCAAATTCACCTGATCGCGGTGCGCAAGATTCAGGACAAAGTGATCACGCCGCAGCTGATGGTCGAAGTCTTCAACCGCACGGTCAAAGGGCTGCGCGCCAAAACCGAAGTGTGGGCGCATTCCTGCTGGGGCAATCCCTCGCAGCAGCGCATGTTCGCGCAGGTGCAAAGCTACAAGCCGGCGCTGGAGACCTACAACACCGTCGACGCCGACGTGATCACCTTCGAATCGTCGAGCTCCGGCGGCATCGATCTCGAAGCAATCGGCAAGACGATTACGAACAGGAAGATCGCCATCGGCGTCATCGACCATCACACGCTTCAGGTCGAGAGCCCCGATGAAGTCGCGGCGCAGATTCGGGCGGCGCTGAAGTTCATTCCGCCGGAGCGGCTTGTGATCTCGTCGGATTGCGGCATGGGGCGCGAAGGCATGAGCCGGCGGCACGCTTTTTACAAGATGGTTTCGCTCGTGCTCGGCACCAATATGGTGCGCAAAGAGCTCGGCGTACCGGGGGCGCAATGCCTTGCTGCCGACGAGCGTTATTCGCTGATCGTGCCGGCGAAATAAAATCGCGTGAATTGCGACACGTTTGCGATTACGCTTGGACAGCGCATAGGGGAGGGGACAATGCCGCAAGCAAATACTGAACCGAAACTGTTGCTACCGGCGCTCCAGCCGCTCTACGACGCTGTCATTCCATTATCGTGGCTGATCATTCGCGTCGCCGTCGGCTGGAATCTTTTGGTGCACGGCTGGGGCAAGATCATGATCGGACCGACGGACGCATTTCTCAAAGCGTTCG
>DASXJB010000182.1:0-5481 GCA_036497645.1 Xanthobacteraceae bacterium | reverse complement strand
ACCGGGGCAACACCGTAACGGCATCCCCCGGAATCTCCGACTAGCAGGGTAGGAGCAGAAAATCCCGCAACAACGGAGTCTTTATCGCTCAGGGAAAGTCCATGAATGTCAGGGCCGTGGATACAATAAGACTACGAATCTGTGGGTCAGGAGTTCGAATCTCTTCGGGCGCGCCATTTTCATTTACCAAATTTGCAGTCTGCGACGCGACCCGGTTCATGGAGCGTGCCTTTCGCCTGAAACGACGATCCCGGCGCGCAGCAATATTGCACGCAGCACGCGTGTGGTGCGACGCTTGGCACCGGCAAACTGCCATGATAGCCTTTTTTATCGCTCAATGCCTTGAGCCAACGACAGTTCTAGCCGGCTGGCCGCGCGGCGAAGGGGCGCGCGCTGGCGCGGCTTCCGGGATCACGAGAAAGGATGCGCCATGGCGCAGAAACCGAGTGCCTCCATGAGTTCTGATTCCATGAGTTCTGGTACCGATGCCATGGCGTCGGCCGCCGCTGACGTGCCCGAAGAGCGCGATCAGACCGCGTCCAAGCTGGTCGATCGCTTTGCCCTCTGGTCCGGAGTCGCCGGCCTTGTGCCGCTGCCTGTCGTCGATGTGCTTGCGGTCGGCGGCCTGCAACTGCAGATGCTGCGCCGGCTGTCGCAAATCTACGGCGTGGACTTTTCGGAAAACCGCGGCAAGGCGCTGATCGCGGCCCTTGCCGGTTGCATGATCCCGGCGACCAGCGGCATGGGTGCAGCAAGCGCGCTCAAAGCGATTCCGGTGGTCAACATTCTGGCCGCCGGCTTCGTCATGCCGGTGCTCTCGGCCGGCGCCACCTATGCCATCGGGAAGGCCTTCGTCCAGCATTTTGAATCCGGCGGCACGCTGCTCG
Organism: Xanthobacteraceae bacterium; assembly: GCA_036497645.1. GTDB lineage: Bacteria > Pseudomonadota > Alphaproteobacteria > Rhizobiales > Xanthobacteraceae > BOG-931. The sequence goes on along the minus strand of DASXJB010000182.1, from coordinate 4,594 downwards.
ACTTCAATCCGCCGGACTATCGCGAATTCGTCAAAGCGCAGAAAGAAATGTGGGAGTCACGAACGCGTGGCCGTAACACCAGTTCGACCACGGCGACCTCGTCTCCTTAATCGCTGGCTCTGCGAAGTGATGAGGGTTTAGGTAAGCGAGGAGCGGTCACGTCCACCAGGCGCAACTTCTCGTGACAAGTGCTACCGCGTCCTAGTTCGTGGCGCTCATCGATGCGATCGACGCGCGACTGAACGCTTCGCGGCAGACAGGGACATTCGGGGGGCTTGGTCCGGCAAGCTCGGCCAGTAAACGCGTGACAGTTAATTCGTGGCAGTCAAGTCATGGCAGCAGCCATTCTCGCCTACATCATCGCCTGCCTGTTTACGGGTTTTTGCGGCACCCATCGTCGGATGGGTTTTTGGGGGACATTCTTTCTCGCAGTTTTTACCACTCCGTTGCTGGTATTGCCGGTGCTTTTCATAACCGGCCCATCCCGTCGTTTTGAATGGCGCTCCCGCGAATAGATCGGCTCTCCCACCGCCGCCGGCAGGCGGGTCAGCCAACGATTCCATTTAAGTCATCAGCACCCACATTAACGTAGAACGAACGAGCGTACGATCATGTCCTTCTTGCAGCTCGTTCGGCGCGAAATGCACGGCTCGATGCCGAAGCTGTTGGTCATGTCGAGCCTCGGCGGCATCAGCAACGCTTCGATTCTCGCCGCCATCAATGCCGGCATGCAGGATACGAGCAGCGGCCAGAAGCCCGGGCTGTGGGCGGCGTCGCTGTTCCTGGTCGCGCTGTTTCTGTTCATGAAGTCGCAGCAATTCGTCACCATCACCGCCACGGCCGAAATCGAAGCGATCATCCATAAGCTGCGATTGCGGCTAATGGATCTGATCAGACGCTCGGAGCTTCTCGAGATCGAAAAGATCGGTCGGGCGCGGATCGTTGCCTCCATTACCAGCGACACCGCGGTATTGACGCAGGCGAGCAACATGCTCTGCTTCACCGTCCAGGGCGCGGTATTGATTTTGTTCGTCGGGCTTTACGTTGCCTATTTGTCGATCGTCGCATTTCTGTTGACACTCGTGATCGTGTCGGGCGCGGCAACGGTCTTCCACTACAAAAACCGGCAACTTAGCGCGCAGAAGGGCGAATCGGCCGCCTGGGAGCGCCGGCTGTTCGATCGCCTGACCGATTTTCTCGACGGCTTCAAGGAAGTCAGACTCAATGCGGGGCGCAGTGAGGATCTGTTCAATGACGCATTGGAGGTGTCGAAGACCGCCGCCAACATTAAGATTCGGACTCAGGCCGAAACCTTCAAAATGATCGTGACCTCGCAGATCTCGATGTACATCCTGCTTGGTGCGGTGGTGTTCGTGGCGCCGAATTTAAGCGACACGCTCGGCGGCGCATCGATCGCAAAAACGACCACCGCGCTGTTGTTCGTGGTCGGCGCTTGTTTCGGGCTGGTGCAATCGATCCCGATCCTGCTCAACGCCAATGCCGCGGCGAGCCGCATCGATCGGCTGGAGAAAGCGCTGCAGGCGACGCTGGTCGAGGCCGAGCGGCGCGCCATTACTGCGCCGAAGCGCTTCGACCAAATCGAAATGCGCAATATCGAATTCCGCTATACGGACAAGTTCTCTGATACCGTTTTCAAAATCGGACCGATCGATTTCACACTGCAGCGCGGCGAGCTGGTTTTCATCACCGGCGGCAATGGTTCCGGCAAATCGACTTTTCTTCGCGTGCTGTCGGGTCTTTATCCGCCCGATTCCGGCGAGGTCCTGGTCGACGGCCGGCCGGTGACCGATAGCAATCGCGACGAGTATCGCGGATTAATGTCGGCAATTTTCTTCGACTACCACTTGTTTCAGCGGTTATATGGGATCGCGGATGCCGATCCGTCCGATGTCAACCGGCTGCTGACGCAATTCCGTCTCGCCGACAAGACTTCGCTGAGCGACGGCGAGTTTCGTACACTCGATCTTTCCGGCGGTCAGCGCCGGCGGCTGGCGCTGATCGTCAGCCTACTGGAAAAGCGGCCGATCATGCTGCTGGACGAGTGGACCGCCGAGCAGGATCCTGAATTCCGCCTCAAATTCTACGACGAGCTGCTGCCGGATATGATGCGAGCGGGCGCGACAATCGTGGTCATCACGCATGATGACCGCTATCTCGACGAGCTGCATCTGCCGGCGCGCCGCATCAAGATGGATTATGGCCGTATTGTCGAACAGCGCTCAATGGGTGGATGATAGGGTCCGGGCGGAGTAGAGTGAATGGCTAGTTATCCGGAATCTATCGATGATCTGGCGCTCCCGCCACAGAAGCGGGGATGGCGGCGCTTTCTGGTGCGACACCTGCCTGGCCTGTCGTTCGTCGTCCTGGTTGGATTGCTGATCGTGGTCGTGCTTTGGCCCTACGTGGTGATCACCGTGCCGAGCGGCTCTGTCGGCGTGTTGTGGAAGCGGTTCAATGGACTCGATATGTACTGCTGGTGCTGGGTCGGCCGCGGCACCGTGCTCGACCCGCGCGAATTGCGGGACGAAGGCCTCCACATTATTTGGCCGTGGGATAAGCTCTACCTTTACAATTTGCGGCTGCAATCCACGCAACAGACCTACAATGCCATTTCAAAGGATGGCGTGAATGTTAAAGCGCAGATCAGCGTGCGCTATCAGCTCTTACACAATTCTGTCGCGGTGCTGCACAAATTCATCGGTCCGGATTTTTTGACTTCCGTCGTCAATCCGGAAATCGGCAGTCAAGCGCGGCAGGTCATTTCGCAATATACCGGGGAAGCGGTCTACACTTCGCGCGAGCAGATCCAGAAACAAATTCGCGACCTCACACAAAAGAGCTTGGCTGCGAATCTCAACAAGCTGGTACAGCCGGAAGCGATGGAGCAACCGGACCCAAAGCACTACAACGATTTTCTCCAGGACGCGATTCAGATTCTCGACACTCTCGTGCTGTCGATCGAGCTGCCGCCGGACATCGTGGCGGCGATCAATCGGCAGACGGAGCAGTTTTATATGATCCAGGAGTACAAATTCCGCGTCGAGCGCGAAGCCGAAGAATCCAAGCGCAAGCAAATCGAGGCCGACGGCATCGCCGCTTTTCAAAAGACGGTGAGCCAGGGCATTTCGGAGTCTTATTTGCGCTGGCGCGGCATCGAAGCGACGCTGCTGCTGGCGCAATCGCCAAACTCTAAGGTCGTGGTCATCGGCTCCGGCAAGGATGGACTGCCGATCATTCTCAATGCCGAGCCCAATGCGTCGGGCGCGGCGCCGCAGGCTCCCGGCGGCGGCAGCTCGTCGACGGGAGCCTCATCTTCAGGGGCTTCGTCCACCGGATCCTCATCGAGCCCATCCGGCAATACGCCACCGCCCGCGCCCGCAACCAACGCGCCGCCCAACGTATCGACGACGCCTGGTGCAACTCCCGGCAATACCGGCTCACCGCCGAACAAGCCGCCGGCCGGAACATCGGGTGCGGTGACCCCGGCTGCGCCAGAGCAACCTACGAATGCCGGTCTGTCAGGCGGGGCGGCACCAACCGAAAAAACGGCATCAACCGCGACCGCGCTGGATATCCCCGGCGTCCGTTCAATCCTTTCGGGAATTTCCGGCGCCTTGCGCGCCGGGGCGGATTTGACGTCGCCTGAGCCGAAGTCGAAGCAATAAACGGGGGATGCGGTGAACGACAGCACGCCATCCAACCGCCGCTCGATGCCGCGGCCTGCGCGGTGGCGACGGCTCGCGGGTTATCGCCCCACAATCATCGTGTCTTGCATCTTGATTATTATCGGCATCCTGGTCGGCGGCCGTTTGTATGGCAAGTATCTGTCCTCAATGGATGTGGCTGAGCGTGAAGCCCAGATCGAGCAGCTACGCGCGGAAAGCCAGAAGCAGAAAAGAGACATCGACTCCAAGAGCCAGCAGCTCACGGCACTGCAAGACAAGCTGAACAAGACGCAAGCCGCGCTGGACGCGATCATGCCTTCCGCGCACACTTACAATATTCAACCCAATCAAACACTGATCCTCGGCGACGGGCACTTGACGGTCGGCATGGTCGGCCCGCCCGCCAACGACAGCGTACTGCTCAACATCAACGGCAAGCCACAAACAGTACCGGCCGGACAAACCCTAAGCATCACTCCCGATCCGGCGACCCATTGCCAGATCAACGTGCAGTCATTTGATGTCTTCAAGGCGGTTATTGTCGCAACGTGCGCCGCGACCAAAGCGCAATAGCAGAATTCCGACCCCGGGGCCGCTGTGGCTAGCGGCAGCTCGGAAACATTGCCGTCAGTTCACTCCCGCCCAGATAAATAGTTTGGGACCGCAATCCGCCGTGCCGCGCTATCCACCGGCCCACGCCATCCGGCGCATTCCTCGCGATTGTGAACAGTAGCGGCGGCGCGCCAGCGAGCGACTTGTCCACATTTGGTTTTCCGGTTGCGAGGAACCGAACGGCCAGCTTCCGCGTTGCTGCGCAACGGGAGGGTTCCGTGGCCAAATTCCAGGATCATCAAAGGCGCGCGGCCGAATGCTTGCGCTTGGCCCGCGAAGCCACGGACAAGACTAAC
>DASXJB010000181.1:0-3875 GCA_036497645.1 Xanthobacteraceae bacterium | reverse complement strand
CACGCTGCCCGCGCGCGGTCTTTTCCACGACCATCCGTTCGGGCTCGGCACCACCGGCAGCTACTTCACGTCGTTGGGCAGAGAGATGTACGAGTCCGCGGACGTAGTGCTCGCGGTCGGTACGAGCCTATCCTACTACGTTGGTGGCGGGCACTACTTCGCAAAAGCCTGCAAGATCCAGTTGGACGATGCCCCACGCGGCTTGCGCGATGGGCAGAAGGCCGCCGACATCTACCTCAGATCAGATGCGCTCATCGGCGTCGAGGCAATCCTTGCCGGCCTCGACAAGAAGCTGGGCGTTGGCAAACCGACGGCGGCGGCAATACGCTCGAAAGAGCTCGCGCATCGCATCGCGACCGAGCCAGCGGACTCGATGCCATTCGACATCGCGCCTGGGACGCTGGATCCACGCGAGGTGATCCGGGCCATCGACGCGGTCGTTCCAAAGGATTGGGACATCGTCGGCGGCAGTGGCCATCAGGCCTATTTCAACACCCAGATGCATGGCAGGCCGGCGGAGTGCTACACGACCGTCCGTGAATTTGGCGCGGTCGGCAACGGCCTGTCGTATGCGCTTGGGGTTGCGGCTGCGCGCCGCCAGGGTCGCGAGGGCAAGATCGTGCTGTTCGAAGGCGACGGTGGGCTCTTGTTCCATATCCAGGAACTGGAGACGCTCAAGCGTCAAGGATTTCGCATTCTGATCTGCGCGATGAACGACGGCGGATACGGCTCGGAGTTTCACAAGCTGCGTGCCGACGGCCTCGACGATAGCTTGGCTGTGTTCGGCCGGCCCGCGCTTGAAAACATCGCACGCGGCTTCGGCCTCCGCGGTTACGAGATACGCGATCTGTCGGTGATCCCAAAGCTGTTCGCCGACTTCGCCGCGCAGGGCGAAAGCGAAATGTGGAACATCCAGATCTCAGATAAGGTCACGGCACCGATAATCCGCCAGACCATAAAGCGCGGGCGCGGCAATATGTGAGCATTTCTAACCGGTCGCTAGTGGCACAAAGCAGACATCCAGTGAGTGCTAATCAATCGTTTTTCAGATTCGCCGGCCGGTATCCACCAAGGTGATCGTGTAATACGACGTCACCAGCCTCGAACCGGGCATAGACCGACCCAAAGCGGACATTTGCGACTGGATAAGTACCGATCCTCGCGGCGCACACTCAATCGGGCTTTGCCCCGGAGCTTCTAACCACAGGCGCCCACCGTTCGATGTCCTGACGCACGAATGCCGCGAATTCGGCGGGCGTTAACGCGGCCGGATTGGCGCCCTCGCGCAGGAGCTGCTCGCGCATCCTCGTGTCTTTCAGCGCGTTGACCACCGCTCGATTAAGCTTGCCAACAATCTCGTCAGGAAGCTTCGCCGGCCCGAACACTCCGAACCAGGCCTCCGACTCGAAACCCGGAACGATTTCGGCAATCGCCGGAAGATTTGGAAACGACGGCTGCCGCGCCGCACTCGTGACGCCGTACGCACGTAAATTGCCGGCCCGAATCTGGGCGGTGCCGGTGACGAGGCTAATGAACATCAGATCCACCTGCCGCCCAACACATCCGTAAGTGCCGGCGCTGTTCCCTTGTAGGGCACGTTCACGATATTTGCGCCAGCCATCATCTTGAATCGGTCCCCTGCAAGATGTAACGACGAACCGATGCCGCCAATCGCCATCGTGAGCGCGCCAGGCTTTGCCTTTGCCAAAGCGATCAGCTCCTCCAGGTTTTGAGCCGGAATCTTAGGATTGCCGACCAGCAAGCTTGGCACGGTCGAGATCATCGCGACCGGCGTGAAGTCAGCGACCGGATCGAATGGCAGCTTCGAATAGAGCGTTGCGTTGATCGTGTGGCTCGTGAAGCTGACCAGCAGCGTATAGCCATCAGGCGCCGACCGCGCGACCGCCTCAGCAGCGAGGTTGCCGCCCGCGCCAGGCCGGTTCTCGACAAGGACGGGCTTCCCGAACAAGCTCGACAGCGGCTCTGCGATTGTCCTCGCCATGGTATCGGTGGTTCCTCCAGCCGATGCGCCGACCAGGAGCTTGATCGGCCTTGAGGGGTAATCGGCGGCGCTTGATGGGCCGAGCAGAAGCAGTTGCGCCGAGAAGCCGATTAGGGCGCTCATCCTGACTGCACGCATCGCGGCTCTCCTCAAGACCTCGGCGATCCTGGCTTGTTTATCAACTGTCATGAGGCGCCGACAAGCACCGGACCGACGTCGGGCCATGTCCGCCGGCATGGTCGCTCGGGTGATTTTATAGCTGTCCGCACGGCATCACCCACGGACGCTTAATCTTGTCGTCCGCTTTGAATGCGCTAATGCGCTCGCGATAGTTTTCGGTCAGCGCAAGATCGTCCCAGCCGTTAAGTAGGCGCATGCGGCGGACTGGATCGACCCTGAATTTGTAGGTCCGATTGCCGCAGAGGATGGTTTGCTGTTCCAGATCGACGGTGACCGGAAGTTCAGGCATCTGCGCCAAGGATCCCATGATCTCGGCAGCTTCCTCTTCGGTGACGATTGCCGTAAGCAGTCCATTCTGGACGGCATTGCCCGCAAAGATGTCGCCAAACGATGGTGCGATCACGCAGCGCACGCCGAAGTCGTAAAGCGCGTAAACCGCCGCCTCGCGCGATGAGCCGCAGCCAAAGTTCCGCGCACTGACCAGGGTCGTGGACTTGCGCCAGACCGGTTTGTTGAGCGGAAAGTCGGATTTCTCTCCTCCCTCGGCATCGAATCTAAGATCGTGAAATAAAACTTTGCCAAAACCCATGGCGCGGGTCCATTTCAAATAACGCGCCGGAAGAATTTGATCGGTGTTCAGATTGCTCTGATCAATTGGGCAGGCTGTGCCGGTGAGCGTGGTGAACTTTTCCATGGTGGCTTACGCTTTTCGAGTGCCCAGGAGTTCCCGCACATCGGCGAGGTGACCGGTGACGGCCGCCGCGGCGACCATTGCCGGCGACATCAGGTGTGTGCGCGCGCCAGGTCCCTGGCGACCGCGGAAGTTGCGATTTGTGGTGGAAGCACAGCGCTCGCCGGGCGCGACCAGATCGCCATTGATGCCGACACACATCGAACATCCGGATTCGCCCCATTCGAGTCCAGCCTCGCGGAAGATACGGTCGAGCCCTTCGTCCTCGGCCTGGCGTTTGACGACGGTGGATCCTGGCGAAACGAGTCCGGGCACTTTGCTGGCCCGGCCCGCCAGCACCGCCGCCGCTGCGCGCAGGTCCTCGATACGGGCGTTAGTGCAGGAGCCGATGAATACCCGGTCAATGGCGATCTCTGTGAGCTTTTTCCCCGGAGCGATGCCCATATAGTCGAGCGCATCGCGAAGATATTGGGCGCGCTCGGGATTGGACACCTTGGTCGGATCGGGAGCGCTCGCGTCGATCGGCAGCGCATCCTGGGGACTCGTGCCCCAGGTCACGATCGGTGCAATCGTCGCGGCATCCAGTGCAACCTCACGGTCGAACGCGGCGCCTTCATCTGTCGCCAGTTTCGACCAAGCCTCGGCCGCTTGATCGGCCGCTGCCCCCGTTGGCGCATAGGGCCGGCCCTTGAGGTATGCGAAGGTGGCCGCATCCGGCGCCACGACCCCGCAGCGAGCGCATGCTTCAATCGACATATTGCATAACGTTAATCGACCTTCCATCGACAAGGCGCGGATCGCCGAGCCGGCGAATTCGACGGCGCACCCGGTCGCGCCGTCGGCGCCGATCGAGGCGATAACGGCGAGCACAATGTCCTTGGCCGAAATCCCCGGCGGCAGTACGCCATCCACCCTCACGCGCATGCGTTTCGGTTTCTTTTGCCAGATTGTCTGAGTCATCAGCACGTGTGCGACTTCGGACGCGCCGATGCCAAACGCGTA
>DASXJB010000180.1:0-14266 GCA_036497645.1 Xanthobacteraceae bacterium | reverse complement strand
TGCCGGTCGCGGGAGCAAGGAAGTAGTGTTCTCTTCCTTAGGCGGCTGTCCGGCCTCTTGTCCGGATGCCCACCGACCGACACACGGCCACAGGCACGTGCGAAATTGGGCAAACCCGCAATAAGCGATTTAGTTCGCTCGTGCAACCTTTTTTGTTTTAAGGAAACGTAAAAAGACAACCCGCCTGTTCACGAAGGAGCAGGCGATGAGTCAATCGGCGGTGAACGGCTCGACGCGGTGCGCCGCGCGCACGAACTGCACCATCACCGCGACGCCGCATAGCATGAACAGCCCGTCGAGCACGCGCGCGCCGAGCGTGCCGAGCGCGAACAGGTTGGCGATCGCCCAGCTGCCGGCAAACGCCGCCCCGAAAACTTCGGCGCTGATCAAGATCGCGGCGCTGACCACGGTCAGCACGTTCTGCCAGAGGATGCGGCGGCGGCGCTGGAGGGACGGTTCGTTCATCGCGGCTGGAGTTATCCCGATCCGACGGCCACTTCAAGGCTGGCTTTAGCTTGGGTTGGCTTTTGGCTCACGCCGCATCGCGCGCGGCTTTGCCCAGAAGCCCCGCCTCGACGAGGGCCGTGCGAATGCGGTCGATCTCGGCGCGGCCGAGCTTGACCAGCGGCGGGCGCACCACCGCCCGGGGCAGGCGTCCGAGCAGCACCAGAGCCTCCTTCATGCGGTTGTGCATATCGGCCCAGGGCTCGGCATAGAAGACCCGTGCGAGCGGATAGATGCGGTCGTTCAAGCGCCGCGCCTCGGCCAGATCGTTGCGCTGCACCGCCCGGAACAGAGCCGCCTGCAGGTCGGCTATCACGCTGCCGCTGCCGGAGAGGAGCCCGTTGCAGCCAAGCACCAGCGAGCTCAAAAGCCAGGAGCTGTGGGTGGTCAGCACGTTCACCGGGCGCTTCAAGGCTTGCAGCGTGCGGATGTGCATCTCGTGCTGCTGGACATTGCCCGCCCAGTCCTTAATCGCACGGATGGTCGGCACTGCTTCGATCATCTGTAAGAGCGTGTCGCGCGGATAGCCCTGTCCGGTCGCCAGCGGATATTGGAAGACGATCAGCGGCAGGCCGGTGGCGTCGGCAATGCGCTTGAAGTGTTCGACCGCCATGGCCGGGCTCTGGCCCAGCGTGAACGGCGCCGGCGGGAAGACAAGAAGCGCCGATGCTCCGCCCTCATCGGCCATGCGCGCGATGCGGGCGGCCTCGATGCTGCCGTCAGCCCATACCCCGTTGACGACCGACAGGCGCCCGCCGATTTCGTCCTGCGCGATTTCGAGAACGCGACGCTGTTCATCGAAGCTGCAGGAGGCGACCTCGGTGGAATGGGCGTTAACCGTAACAGCCGAAAGCCTCTCGGCGGCCGCAACATCGGTGAGGTGCTTGCGGAAGCTCTTTTCGTCGATCGTCAGATCATCGGCGAACGGCAGCAGGACGGCGGGGATCACGCCGTGCGGCGCGTAATGGGCATGGCGGGGCATTCGGCTCTCCTCACGAACGACCTTGTCGAACGACCAGTCACGAACGACCTGGTGCGGCGGATTTAAAGTTCCTAGATCGGACAGCACAACCGCCACCCGTCCCTATATCATGCCTGCAGCCGCATTTGCTAAGACCCCGCCAATGCCTGAGATCGAAGCCCCCGCCCTCCTCGACAATAATTCTGCCGGCCCAACGATCGCGCCGGGCGACAATCCGCTTTTAGAGGACTGGACCGCCTTTGCTGGCGTGCCGCCGTTCCCCCGCATTCGGGCCGAGCACTTCCTACCGGCTTACGCACAGGCACTCGCCGAGCACGCGGCTGAGATCGCGGCCATTGCCGCCGAGCCGGCGCCGCCGACATTTGCGAATACGATCGCCGCGCTCGAGCTGAGCGGCCGGACGCTAGAGCGGGTCGACAACGTGTTTTCCCTCCTTGCGGGCGCGGATACCAATGACGCCCTGCAGGAAATCGAACGGGTGATATCGCCGCAGATCGCGCGGCACTGGAACCAGATCCACACCAATGCCGCCCTGTTCCGGCGCATCGACGCCGTGATGGCGACCACCGAGCACATTGGCATCGACCCCGAACAGAAGCGGGTCGTCGAACGCTATCACACCAGCTTTCGCCGCGCCGGCGCCGCGCTCGACGATGCCGCGAAACGGCGGCTTGCGGACATCATGGAGCAGCTGGCGGCGCTCGGCACTGCGTTCAGCCAGAACGTCCTCGCCGACGAGCAGGATTTCACGCTGCGGCTCGAAAGCGAAGCCGATCTTGCCGGGCTGCCCGATTTCATCCGCGAGTCTTTGCATTCCGAAGCGACCGAGCGCGGCATCGACGGTTATGCTGTGACGTTGTCGCGCTCCACGGTTGAGCCATTCCTGCAATTTTCCGATCGCCGCGATCTGCGGGAAAAGGTCTTTCGCGGCTTCGTCATGCGTGGCGACAACGGCGGCTCGACCGACAATAAAGCGATCATCGCCGAGATGGCTCGGCTGCGCGCCGAGCGCGCGCGGCTCCTCGGCTATGCGGATTTCGCGCATTACCGGCTCGATGACGCCATGGCGAAGACACCGGCGGCGGCGCGCGATCTGCTCGGCGCGCTCTGGCGGCCGACGCGGTTGAGCGCGCTGACGGATCGCGATGCGATGCAGGCGCTAATCCAGGAAGACGGCGGCAATTTCAAACTCGAACCGTGGGACTGGCGCTACTACGCCGAAAAGCTCCGCCGGCGCGTGTGCGATCTCGACGAAACCGCCATCAAGCCGTATCTCAGCCTCGAGCGCATGATCGACGCGGCGTTCTACACGGCCGGCCGTCTGTTTGGCTTGAACTTCACGCCGCGCCCGGACGCGGCGGTTTGGCATCCCGACGTGCGGGTGTGGCAGGTGTCTGGCCCTGAAGGCAAAGAGATCGGTCTGTTCTTCGGCGACTATTTCGCGCGGACTTCAAAGCGCAGCGGCGCCTGGATGACGTCGCTCCGCGACCAGCAGAAGCTCGGCGGCGATGTTACGCCGTTGATCGTCAATGTCTGCAATTTCGCCAAGGCGCCCGCTGGCGAGGCGACGTTGTTGAGCTTCGAGGACGCTCGCACGCTGTTCCATGAATTCGGCCATGCGCTGCACGGGCTCCTTTCCTCGGTTACTTACCCGATGATTGCCGGCACCAATGTCGCCACCGATTTCGTCGAGCTGCCGTCGCAGCTGTTCGAGCACTGGCTCGAGCAGCCGGAACTGTTGCGTCGCTTCGCCCTGCACTACCAGACCGGCGCGCCGATGCCCGAACAATTGCTGGCCCGGCTCGTCGCCGCGCGCAATTTCAACAAAGGTTTCGCCACGGTCGAATACATTGCCTGCGCCGAGACAGATCTCGATTTGCATGCGCTGCCGCCGCCCAATCCCAGCGATCCATCGTTCGATGCGCGCGCGTTCGAAGCGGCAAGCCTCGCCCGGATCGGCATGCCGGACGAAATCGTGATGCGGCATCGCTTGCCGCACTTTGCCCATATCTTCGCCGGCGGCGGTTATGCCGCCGGCTATTACAGCTATATGTGGTCGGAAGTGCTCGACGCCGACGCGTTTGCCGCTTTCGAGGAGACCGGCGACATTTTCGATCCCGCCACCGCGAAACGGCTGCGCGACTGCGTCTATGCCGCCGGCGACCGGCAAGACCCAGCCGAAGCCTACAAGGCCTTTCGCGGGCGGCTGCCGACCGCGGACGCACTCCTTCGCAAACGCGGCTTTGCCGCGCCCGCCGCAGCGTGAATTGAATGGCCAATCCAGTGAGCTTGCATAGCGCCGGGCACCGCCGTGGGGTGGTCTGCGCGCCCCATTTCGCGACGGTCGAAGCCGGCCGTTCTATCCTTGCCGAAGGCGGCAATGCGATCGAGGCCATGCTCGCCATGGCGGCATCGATTGCCGCCGTCTATCCGCATATGAACCATCTCGGCGGCGACGGCTTCTGGATCATCCGTGAGCCGTCGGGACGCGTTCGCGCCATCATGGCGGCGGGTCCGGCTGCGCTAGCGGCCAAGCCCGAGCTTTATCGCGACTACGAGAGCATGCCGCCGCGCGGCCCGCTCGCGGCGCTTACCGTGCCCGGCGCAGTCGGCGGCTGGATCCACGCCCACGAAGCGGCAAAGGCGCGTGGCGGGAAACTGCCGCTCAAAATCCTGCTCACGCCCGCAATCACGCAGGCGCGCAACGGCTACATCGTCACGCGCAGTCAGAAACGATTGACCGAGGAACAGTTCAGCGGGCTCAAAGACGTGCCCGGTTTCGCCGAGCAATTTCTGGTCGACGGCAAGGTTCCGGAAGTCGGCGCTGTGCTCAAGCAGGAGGCATTCGCCGCCACGCTTGAACATCTGACCCGTGCCGGGCTTGAGGATTTCTATTGTGGCGATGTCGCGCGCGAGACCGCCGCCGACCTGGAGCGCATTCATAGTCCCCTGTCGCGGACCGATCTCGAGCGCTACCAGGCCACCCTCGCCGAACCGCTGCGCGTCGGCTTGGCATCGGGAACGCTGTTTAACACCGACGCACCGACGCAAGGCGCCGTCTCGCTGATGATCCTGGCATTGTTCGCGCGCTTTGGCGTGCGCGAGGCGGAAGGCTTCGACCACATTCACAGCCTCGTCGAGGCGACCAAGCGCGCATTGCGAATGCGCGACCGGCTCATCACCGATCCGAACTATCTCTCCCATTCGCTGCAGCGCGTGCTCGAAGACCGCTTCCTCGCCGGCGAAGCGATGAAGATCGATCGCCACAAGGCGGCCCCTTGGCCGCTCGCGCCGAATGCCGGCGACACGATCTGGATGGGCGCGGCCGATACGTCCGGCCTCGTCGTTTCCTATATCCAATCGCTCTATTGGGAATTCGGCTCCGGCTGCGTGCTGCCGGGCACGGGACTATTGATGCAGAACCGCGGCTCGAGCTTTTCGCTGCAACCCGGCGGCCTCAATTACCTGGCGCCGGGCCGGCTGCCGTTCCACACGCTGAACCCCGCGCTTGCTGTGCTCCACGACGGGCGCATCATGGCCTATGGCTGCATGGGTGGCGACGGTCAGCCGCAGACGCAAAGCGCCGTCTTCACCCGCCATGTGGATTTCCGCGAGCCCCTGCCGGAAGCGATCGATCGGCCGCGCTGGGTGCTCGGCCGCACCTGGGGCGCGGCGCGCACCTCACTGCGTCTCGAGCCGCGCTTCGACGAAAGCGTGATCGAGGCGCTCGCTGCTGCCGGCCACGACATCGATCTGGTGCCGGAGCGGCATTCGGACGTCATGGGCCATGCCGGCGCCGTCGTGCTGCATCCGGACGGCACCTGCGAAGGCGCGCATGACCCGCGGGCCGACGGCGGCGCCGCGGGGATATAGACGCCGATTGGATTACCCTTTGCGCTTCTTCGCTGCCGCCCGCGCGTCGGCGATGATTTGCTTGAACACTTTCATTTCGACCACGCCCGGCACACGGAAGAACCCGACGATGAAGGCGGGCGTGCCCTGAAAGCCGAAGGCATCGGCTTGGGCATTGTTGTGGATCAGGACGTCCTCGATAGTCTTCTGATGCGCCTGCAGATCCTGCTTGGCCTTTTCGACATCGACGCCGGCCTTGGTCAGAAGCTCCGCAATGTTGGCGTCGCTCAATTTCTCCTTGGCGCCGATCAACGCGTCATGCGCCTCCGGATATTTGTTCTGATATTTTGCCGCCAGCGCCAGTTGCGCGGCCGACTTCGACACCGCGCCGAAGATCGGCCAGTCTTTGAGAACCAGCCTGATTTTGCCGTCCTCGCGCACGACCTGCGCGATTTCCGGCGCGAGCTTTTTGCAGAACGGGCACTGATAATCAAAATATTCGACCACGGTCAGGTCGCCTTGCGGATTGCCGAGCACAGGAATTTCCGGATCGCGCAGCACCGCGTCGCGACTGAGAGTGTCGTCAAAGCCTTCGCTGAATGCCGCCGCCGAGAGTGCGCCGATGGCGACGGCCACTAAACAAACGCGAATGATCGAAAATGCTGCACGCATTGATAATAATCCCTGGCGGTCGAATTTCGGGTGAGTGAGTGACGCGAGTCGTTATTCCATCGGGCTCAAGCCGAGCTTATCCATCAGCACGCGATCGCGATCGCGCTCCGGATTTCCCGTGGTGAGAAGCTTGGGGCCGTAGAAGATCGAATTGGCGCCGGCGAGAAAGCAGAGGGCTTGCGTCTCCTCGCTCATGTCTTCACGCCCGGCGGAGAGCCGCACCACCGACCGTGGCATCGTGATGCGCGCGACGGCGATGGTGCGGACGAATTCGAATGGATCGAGCGGCGGTTGATCGGCGAGCGGCGTGCCGGCGACGCGGATCAGCATATTGATCGGCACCGATTCCGGATGCACGGGAAGCGACGCCAGCGCCGCGATCATGCCGATGCGGTCGGCGCGGGTCTCGCCCATGCCGACGATGCCGCCGCAGCAGACATGGATGCCGGCGTCGCGCACATGTTCGAGCGTCTCCAGCCGGTCCTGGTAGATGCGCGTGGTGATGATCTCGCCGTAGAATTCCGGCGAGGTGTCGAGGTTGTGGTTGTAATAATCGAGGCCGGAGCGCTTGAGCTCTCGCGCTTGCGCGGCGGTCAGCATGCCGAGCGTGGCGCAGGTCTCAAGCCCCAGTCCCTTGACCGCCTCGACCATCGCACACACCTGCTCGAGATCGCGATCCTTGGGCGAACGCCAGGCCGCGCCCATGCAGAACCGGCTCGCGCCGGCGGACTTGGCGGCGCGCGCTTCGGCGAGCACGGCGTCAAGCGCCATGAGCTTTTCGGCATGGATGCCCGTGTCGTAACGCGCGCTCTGCGGGCAATAGGCGCAATCTTCCGGACAGCCGCCGGTCTTGATTGAGAGCAGGGTCGAAATCTGCACCTCGGTTGGATCGAAATACTGGCGATGGATGCTTTGCGCGCGAAAGATCAGTTCGGGGAACGGCAGGTCGAACAGCGCGCCGATCTCGGCCCACATCCAATCGTGGCGGGGGCGGCAAAGATCGGGCAGAGTTGAGGAATCGTCAGCAGCGAGCGACATGGGATAAGTGTAGCCTGGATCGGCACGCCGGCGAAATCAGCCGGCTGATCGGACTGGCGGGCAGCCGCCGTTCATATCACAATGACGCCGAGATGAAGCCGCGATCGACACATCACTTTGTATTTATTGCTGTGCTGGCGGCGATCGGCCTCGCCCGCCCGGCTCTGGCGCAGGACTCTACTGCCCAGGACTGGCCAACCCGTCCGGTGCTGGTCGTCAGCCCGTTCGCCGCGGGCAGCGCCAACGACATCGTGGCGCGGCTCGTATTCGACCAGGTCGGCCAGCAGATCGGGCAGGCTTTCGTGGTCGAGAACCGGCCCGGCGGCGGCGGCATTGTCGGCGTCGCCTCGGTGGTTCGCGCCGAACCGGACGGTTACACGCTCCTTCTCAGCTCTGCCTCGATGAGCTCCGCAGTGATCCTGCACAGGTCGCTGCCTTACGACGAGTTGCGCGACCTCGAACCGATCGCAATGCTCGGAGCGCAGCCGAGCGTGCTGGTGGCAGCGCCGGGCAAAGGCTTCAAAACCGTGGCGGAGCTTGTGGCCGCCGCCAAATCGAGACCCGGCGAACTTAATTTCGCCTCCGCCGGGATCGGCTCCGCCTCGCACATTGCCGGCGAGCGCTTTCGCCTCGCCGCCGGAGTGCAAGTACAGCACATCCCCTATCGCGGACCGGTCGAGGCGCTGGCCGACTTGATGACGGGGCGGATCGATTTTTATTTCCTGCCGATCGCACCGGCGCTGCCGTTGATCAAGCAAGAAAAAGTGATTGCACTTGCGGTTTCGACACCGAAGCGCGCGCAATTGCTGCCCGAGGTTCCAACCATCGCCGAAGCCGGTTATCCGAACGCCGAATATCTATTCTGGGGCGGCGTTTCAGCGCCGGCCGGGATCTCGCCGACGATCGTCGCGAAGCTCAATCGCGAGGTTAACACAGCGCTGAGCATACCGGCCATCCGCGAGAGGTTGCAGCAGCTCGGCGTCGAGCCCACGCCGATGACGCCCGACCAGTTCGGCAAATTCTTCGCCGACGACGTGGCGGCCATGGTGCAGCTCGGCAAGGACGCCAATATCGCGCCGACCGACTAAAGCGGGTAAGGGAACAAGCGATTTCGACAAAGGATCACGTCCATGGCCGAGAAGTCCGGCAAGAAACAAAAGTCCGACAAGGCACCCGATCGCCTCTCCAATGACCCGGGAAGCCCGTATTACGACGGCGACGCGCTCACGCGCAATGTCGGCATACGATTCAAGGGCGTCGAGAAGACCAATGTCAGCGAATATTGCGTCAGCGAAGGCTGGATTCGGGTCGAGGTCGGCAAGACCAAGGATCGCTACGGCAATCCGCTGACGATCAAGCTCACCGGACCGGTCGAGGCATATTTTAAGGAAAAGAAGGGGGGCTGAA
Organism: Xanthobacteraceae bacterium; assembly: GCA_036497645.1. Classification (GTDB taxonomy): domain Bacteria; phylum Pseudomonadota; class Alphaproteobacteria; order Rhizobiales; family Xanthobacteraceae; genus BOG-931. The sequence continues at coordinate 5,811 of DASXJB010000180.1, read as the reverse complement.
CTCGGCCTTTCAATTCGTCATTGCGAGCGAAGCGAAGCAATCCAGGATCACGGCGATTGAATCTGGATTGCTTCGTCGCTTCATCGGGCTCCTCGCAATGACGAGATGATTATCACGGGGTATTTTCCCGCGGCAGACGCGCACCCGGAATGACAAGCTACTCCGCCGCGACCTTCGTGGCCGGATCGACCGCCTCGACGCGGGCGGCGCAATATTTGAATTCCGGAATCTTGCCGAACGGATCGAGCGCCGGATTGGTCAGAAGATTGGCCGCGGCTTCGACGAAGGCAAACGGAATGAAAACCACGCCGTCGGGAATGGCGTCGTCCTGCCGCGCCGCCAATTCGACAACGCCGCGGCGCGTCGAGACCCGGATCGGATCGCCCGGCTTGATGCCGAGCTTAACGATGGTGCCGCGCGACACCGAGGCGACCGCGCTCGGCTCGAGAGCGTCGAGCGTGGTCGCGCGCCGCGTCATGGCGCCGGTATGCCAGTGTTCGAGCTGGCGGCCGGTGGTGAGGATGAACGGATATTCGTCGTTTGGCGTCTCGTCGGGCGGCTGCAGCTTGGCCGCGACAAGCTTGCCGAAGCCGCCCGGCCGCGGGAAGCCTTTCTCGAACACCACGTCGCGGCCCGGTTGATCCGGCGCGTCGGCCGGATAAGTGACCGCGCTCTCGCGCTGCACACGCTCCCAGGAAATATTGTCGAGGGAGGGCATCAGCGACGCCATCTCGGTGTAGATCTCGTCCGGTCCACTGTAGTTCCACGGCAGCCCGATGCGGCGGCCGAGTTCCTGAATAAGCCACCAGTCGTGGCGGGTGTCCCCCGGCAGCGGCAGCGCCTGGCGTCCCATCTGCACTTGGCGATTGGTGTTGGTGACGGTGCCGTCCTTTTCCGGCCAGGCCGAGGCCGGCAGCACGACGTCGGCGTAAACCGCGGTCTCGGTGAGGAACAAGTCCTGCACGACGAGATGCTCGAGATGGGCGAGCGCCTCGCGCGCGTGATTAAGATCAGGGTCCGACATCGCGGGATTTTCACCCATGATATACATGCCCTTGATCACGTCGGCGTGGACCGCGTCCATGATCTCGACGACGGTGAGCCCCTTCTTCGGATCAAGCTTGGTGCCCCAGGCAGCTTCGACGCGCCCGCGAATTTGCGGGTCCTCGACCGATTTGTAGTCGGGAAAGAACATCGGAATAAGTCCGGCGTCGGAGGCGCCTTGCACGTTGTTCTGGCCGCGCAAGGGATGCAGCCCGGTGCCCGGCCGGCCGATCTGGCCGGTGATCAGCGACAGCGCGATCAGGCAGCGCGCATTATCGGTGCCGTGGGTGTGCTGGGAGATTCCCATGCCCCAAAAGATGATCGCCGATTTGGCACGGGCGAATTTGCGCGCCACGGTACGGATGATATCGGCCTCGATGCCGCAGATCGGGGCCATTTCCTCCGGCATGTAATCCTTGATGCTCTCGGCAAACTGTTTGAAGCCTTCGACGTAAGTCTGGATGTACTGCTGGTCGTAAAGCTTTTCGGCAACGATGGTGTTGAGCATGCCGTTGAGCAGAGCGACGTCGGTCCCCGGCTTGAATTGCAGCATGTGGGTGGCGTGGCGCTTGAGCGCCTGGCCGCGCGGATCCGCCACGATCAGCGTCGAGCCGCGCTTGGCGGCCTGCTTGAAATAGGTCGCGGCAACGGGATGATTTTCGGTCGGATTGGCGCCGATGACGAAAATGACTTCCGAATTCTTACACTCGTTGAAGGTCGCCGACACCGCGCCCGAGCCGATCCCCTCCATTAAGGCGGCGACCGATGAAGCGTGGCACAACCGCGTGCAGTGATCGACATTGTTGGTGCCGAAGCCGGTGCGGACCAGCTTCTGGAACAGATAAGCTTCTTCGTTCGAGCCCTTGGCCGAGCCGAAGCCGGCCAGCGCCTGCGGGCCGTCGCGGTCGCGGATTTTTTTCAAGCCAGCGGCGGCGCGATCGAGCGCTTCCTCCCAGGTTGCCTCGCGAAAATGCGTCCACGGATTCGATGGGTCGATCCGCTCGTGCGGAATTTTCGGTACGCCGTCCTTGCGGATCATGGGCTTGAGGAGACGCTGCGGATTGTGGACGTAGTCGAAGCCGAAGCGGCCCTTCACGCACAACCGGTTCTCATTCGCCGGCCCATCCCTGCCAGTGACGTAAAGGAGCTTGTCGTCCTTGATGTGATAGGTGAGCTGGCAGCCGACACCGCAATAGGGACAGACGCTGTCGACCGCGCGATCGGGCTTTGCGATATAGACATTGCGCTCGTCGACCAATGTCGCCGGCATCAGCGCCCCGGTCGGACAGGCCTGCACGCATTCCCCGCAGGCGACGCAGGTCGAGGCGCCCATCGGATCGTCGAAATCGAACACGATTTTCTCACCGTGGCCGCGGCCTGCCATGCCGATCACGTCATTGACCTGGACTTCGCGGCAGGCGCGGACACACAGATTGCAATGGATGCAGGCGTCGAGATTGACCGCCATGGCCGGGTGCGAGCGATCCGGCTCCGGCGTTTCGCGGCGTGGGAAGCGGCCGGGCGCGATCTCAAGCCGGGTCGCGATCTTCCACAGTTCGGAATCGGGATCGTGCGCAACTTCGCGCGCCGGCTGGTCGGTGAGCAGAAGTTCGGCGACCATTTTTCGCGCGGTCTTGGCGCGATCGGTCTGCGTGCGCACCTTCATGCCGGGAGACGGCGTGCGGATGCAGCTTGCCGCCAAAACCCGCTCGCCTTCGATCTCGACCATGCAGACGCGGCAATTGCCGTCGGGCCGGTAGCCGGGCTTGGGCAAATAGCACAGATGCGGCAGCTTGATGCCAAGCCGGCGCGCCGCGCAGAAAATCGTCTCGCCGGCGCGGATATCGATCTCGCGGTCGTCGATGGTGAAAGTCTTGGCGGAGGAATCGTGGCCGTGGTCGCCAGGTTTCGGTTTGTTGCTATCGCTCATTGTGCAGACCTTGGATTACCAATGTCCCAGCGGTTTGGTCAGTTCATCCGGAAAATACTTTAACACGCACAGCAACGGGTTCGGCGCCGCCTGTCCGAGTCCGCAAATCGAGGCATCCCGCATGAGCGTGGACAGTTCGTCGAGAAGCACGGCGTCCCAGGGGCCGTTGGCCATGAGCTGCGCCGCCTTTTCGGTGCCGACCCGGCAGGGCGTGCATTGGCCGCAGCTCTCGTCTTCGAAGAACTTCATCAAATTAAGCGCCACGGCTTTCATATCGTCCTGGTCGGACAGGATCACAACCGCATGCGACCCAACGAAACAGCCGTACTTTTCCAGCGTGCCGAAATCGAGCGGGATATCGGCCATGGACGCCGGCAAAATGCCGCCCGAGGCGCCGCCCGGCAGATAGCCCTTGAAGAGGTGGCCATCGGCCATCCCGCCGCAGAATTCGTCGATCAGTTCGCGCACGGTGACGCCGGCGGGCGCGAGCTTGACGCCGGGATTCTTAACCCGGCCCGAGACCGAAAAGCTGCGGAAGCCTTTGCGCTCATGACGGCCCTGCGAGGTGCACCAATCGGCCCCGCGCTCGACAATGTCGCGCACCCAGAACAGTGTCTCGACATTCTGTTCGAGCGTGGGGCGGCCGAACAGGCCGACCTGAGCGACGTAAGGCGGACGATGCCGCGGCAGGCCGCGCTTGCCTTCGATCGATTCAATCATCGCGGATTCTTCGCCGCAGATATAAGCGCCGGCGCCGCGGCGTAGATGGATCCTGCTGTGCTTGGCGAGCCCCGCCCGTTCCACCTTGGCGATTTCCTCGGCAAGGAGAAGCCGCACTTCGGGATATTCATCGCGGATGTAAACATAAGTGTTGGCGGCCTCGACCACCCAAGCTGCGATCAGCATGCCCTCGATGAACCGATGCGGATCGCGTTCGAGATAGAAGCGGTCCTTGAACGTGCCGGGCTCGCCTTCGTCGGCGTTGACGGCGAACAGCCGCGGCGCCGGTTCAGCGCGGACCAGCGACCATTTGCGTCCGGTGGGAAAGCCGGCGCCGCCGAGGCCGCGCAAACCAGCGTCGCTGACGATTTTGATGATCTCGTCGCGGCTGCGCGCGCCAGCAAGGCATGACTTGAGCAGCGCAAAGCCCCCGTCGCGGCAATAAGCGTCGAACGGCGTCGGCGTTGGATAGGCATGCGGGTGCGGAAGGCGCGCCGCGGCCGCGGCCACTTTGCCGGCATCGGCATGCATGACTTGAACGTGCCCGACCGCGCAAACCGGCGCGTGATCGCAGGCGCCCATGCACGGCGCGCGCACGACGCGGACGCCGGGCCCGAGCCTGTTCGGCAGTTCAGCGAACAGCCGCTCCGCGCCCTTGAGCGCACAGGAAAGCGAATCGCAGACGCGCACCGTCACCGCGGGCGGCGGCGTCTCGTCTTCCTTCACCACATCGAAATGCGCATAGAAGGTTGCGACCTCGTACACCTCGGTCAAAGCGAGCCGCATCTCCTGCGCCAGAGCGGCAAGATGCGCGGCGGAGAGATGACCGTAACGATCCTGAATGAGATGCAAATGCTCGATCAAAAGATCGCGGCGGCGCTCGCGGTCGCCAAGGAGCGCGCGTATCTGTTCGCGCGCCTGCGGATCGACCTGACGGCCTTTTGGCGTGCGCGGGGCCCGACGCCGCCCGCCCCCGCCGCGGCTGCGGTTATCAGGGGGCACCGTGGGCGGCAGGTCCATGAGGCTCATTATTTCCCCTTAAATGCAAAAATCCGATTGGAATTGCGCAAACAAGCCCTAATCGCATATTGCTTAATAGATATCATCTATTGAAAGTATTGACTAAGCACGAGATTTTCCATCAGTTGCGACAGCATTTCGCGAGGCAATGCTTCTCGTTCTCGCCAGGGCGAGAGGCTTTGGCCGGGGGAGCCGAAGGTGATCGATAAACTCGAATTTCTCCTCGCCTTGGCGCGCGAAAAGCATTTCGCCCGCGCTGCCGAAGCTTGCAGGGTCACGCAGCCCACTTTGTCGGCTGGCATCAAACATCTGGAGGATACGCTCGGTGTCCTTCTGGTCAATCGCAGTTCGCGATTTCAAGATTTTACGCCGGAAGGCGAGCGCGTCCTGGATTGGGCGCGGCGCATCGTTGGCGATGCCCGGTCGATGCGACAAGAGGTGCACGCGCTCAAGCACGGCCTGAACGGCCGACTGCGTATTGCTGCCATCCCGACCACATTGGCAATGATCGAAACCCTCACCACGCCGTACCGTGAGCGCCATCCCGACGTGAAATTCACCGTCCGCTCGTGCACCTCAGAGGAAGTCCTGCAGCTACTGGAGAACCTCGAGATCGATGCCGGCGTCACCTACCTCGACAACGAGCCGGTCGGGCGGGTTACCCAGGTGCCGCTTTATCGCGAGCGTTATCGGCTGCTCACCTCTGCCGATGCACCGCTGGGCAACCGCGACAAAGTGACTTGGGCCGAAGTCGCCAAGGTTCCGCTTTGCCTGCTGACTCCGGATATGCAGAACCGCCGGATCATCGAACGTATGCTCGGCGAGGCCGGCGGCAATGCCCAGACGTCGTTGGAATCCAACTCCATGATCGTACTCTACTCGCACGTTCGCACTGGACGTTGGGCGAGTGTGATGCCGGCGCGGCTCGCCATGACGCTTGGTCTCACCGACGTGCTGCGCGCCATTCCGATTGTCGAGCCGGAAGCGAGCTTTACGATCGGCCTTGTGGTACCGGCGCGCGAGCCGATGACGCCGCTGGTCGCGGCGCTTGTCGCCGAAGCAAAACGAGTCGCGCCCTTGCTCGCCGATTAGATGAA
>DASXJB010000179.1:0-18231 GCA_036497645.1 Xanthobacteraceae bacterium | reverse complement strand
CCGGCGGCTCGTCGAGCGGCGCCGGCGTGTCGCTGTGCGAAGGCTCGGCGCTTCTTGCCTTCGGCAGCGATACCGCGGCCTCGGTACCCCTGCCCGCGGCGATGACCGGCAATGCTGGGTTGAAAATCACGAACGATCGCTGGTCGACCGACGGCATAGTGCCGCTGAGCTTTACCTTCGACACGCCCGGAATTTTGGCGCGCAGCGTGGCCGATGCGGCTTTTGCCTTCGCTGCGCTTGACCCCCATCTCGGCGACAGTTTTGGCTTTCTGCGCCGCGTGCCGAAGAGCATCGGCGGCGTTCGCATCGGGGTCGCGGATTCCTGGTTTTGGGAGGATTGCGAAAACGGCATCGCGGACGTCGTTCGCGCGGCGATTGAGAAGCTCGCCGGTGCTGGCGCCGTGCTGAAGGAAACGCCGCTGCCGGAAGCGCGCGAGGCTTACGCGGTTTTTTCCGAGGGCGGCGTATCCGCCATCGAGCTGCGCGCCTTTCTCGATCGCGAATTGCCGGATTGGCTGGCGACCATCGATCCGGTCAATGCGCCGGCGCTCGAGAATGCCGAGAATCTTTCGGCGCGCGAATATCTGAGCCGGCGCTTGCGGCTCATCGCGGCGGCAAAAACCGCGACGGCGCGTTTCGACGATGTCGACGTCATCGCGACGCCGACGGTGATGTTCTCGCCCCACGTACTGGCCGAAGAAACCGGCCCGGAGCAATTCTGGGCGCGCAACCGCAAGATCGTGCACAACCTGGTGCCGGTGAATTACCTGACGCTGTGCGCGGCGACCTTGCCGGTCGGGCTCGATCGCATCGGCATGCCAGTCGGTTTGCAGCTCATCGCCAAAGGCGGCGATGACGAACGGCTCGTCGCCATCGCCTGCGCCGCCGAGCATGTCCTCGGCACCCCGCGCGAAATTCTCGGCGTGCCGCCGATGTGCGGATAGGCCTATTCCGCTGCGGGCGCGAACTGCGCCGCCACCAATTCGGCAAAGAAGCCGCCGCGCTGCTTGAGCTCCCCGAACGTGCCGCTCTCGGCGATCCGCCCGTGGCGAAACACCAGGATGCGGCTCGCATTGCGGACGGTCTCCAGCCGATGCGCAATCACGAAAGTGGTGCGGCCTTTCATCACCTCGTCGAGCGCGAGATTGACGCGGCTTTCGGTGAGCGGATCAAGCGCGCTCGTCGCCTCGTCGAGAATCAGGATCGGCGGATCCTTGAGCAGCGCGCGGGCGATGGCGAGCCGCTGACGCTCGCCGCCCGACAAAAGCCGCCCGCGCTCGCCGATGCGCGCGTGGAGGCCATCCTTGTTGGCGTCGATGAAATCGAGCGCCTGCGCCCGCGCGGCGGCCTCGCGCAATTCCGCCTCGCTGGCGTCGGGTTTGCCGACGCGTAGGTTCTCGGCAATCGAACGGTTGAATAACAGCGTCTCCTGAAACACGACGCCGATATTGTGCCGCAGCCCGGCGAGCGTGAGATCGCGAACATCCATGCCGTCGATGGAAACGGCGCCCGATTGCGGATCAAAGGCGCGATGCAACAGCGCCAGTGCGGTCGATTTGCCGCTGCCGGTCGGGCCGACCAGCGCAATGCGTTCGCCTGGCGCCGCGGTGAAACTCAGATCGACCACCGCCGGGCGCTTGCCGTCATAGGAAAACGACACGTCTTTGAATTCGACTAGACCGCGCACGCGGCCCGGGTCGATCGCACGGGGCCGGTCGCGCACGGCGGGCACGGTGTCGAGCACGCCGAAGAAGTCGGCGAGCTTTGGCGCGTCAAGAAACAGGCGGTTCGAGAAACCGACGGCCTGTTCCAGGCGGGAAATCAGCAGCGCCGCGATGCTCATGAAACTGACGATCTCGCCGACCGAGGCGAGCCCGACGAGCTTCAAATAAGTGCCGAGCAGCAGGATCACGAGCAGCGTGAGCGTGGTGCCGGCGCGGGTGAGCACGGCCGCGACCGCCCACCACGACAGCACCGGCATCTGCGCGCGAAGGAGCGAGTCGACGAGGCCCTTGACGCCCGAGACTTCGAGCTCGACGCGGGCATAGCTTTGCACCAAGGCGACGTTGCCGAGCGCGTCCGCGGCGGTCTCGGCGAGATCCGAGTAATGCCGCTCGACCGCGCTTTGCATGGCGAAGGCGCGGTGCATCACCGCCATCGTGAGTGTGACAAAGCCAATGCACAGCGCGATCAGTGGCAAAGCGAGCCGCCAGTTGAGCGCGAGCGAAGCCGGCAGCAAGAGCGCGATGAAGACAAACGCGGCGAAATGCTCGCGAAAAAACGACACCCACAGCCACCACAAGGTGTCGGTGCCGGCCAGCATCACTTTGATCTGCCGCCCGGAATGGGCGCCGGCATGGTAGGCGAGCGGTAATTGCAGCACGTGCTCGAAATAATCGGCCAAGACCAGGTTGCGGCGATGGTGCGCAAGCCGGTCTGCGAACCAGGCGACCAGCGTGCCGGCGACAATGATGAACAGGCCGAAGCCGATCCAGGCGCCAATGAGCGGCGCCAAAGCACGCGCGGCCGCTCCGAGCCCGGCCGGCAGCGTGCCCGAGAGCGCATCGACGATGCGGCCCAGCAGCACTGGCTCGACGAATTGCGCGCCGGCAAGCGCGATATTGGCGAAGGCGAGGGTGATCGCGAGCTTGGCGTCGGCGCGAAGGAGTGCCAGCACGCGCAGATAGATGCGGATGAAAGTCATGCGGGGATTCTAGGGGGCGCTACTAAAAAACAAAGAGTAGCATCAGACCAGATTGAGAACGCACTGCGGCGATCTACACCGCGGAGTTCGTATTAATTCATCTCCCTGCTCCAGGGGACGGTGAATGACAATGCTTTCGGACGCGCGCTTCGCCCGCAGTTGACCATTGACAGGCGCGGCGAACCGCTGTATTTAACCGACCGGTTATTTAACCAGATAGCTAAATGTCGCTCGATACCGCCTTTGCCGCACTGTCCGACCCGACCCGCCGGGCCATTCTGGCGCGGCTTGCTTTGGGCGAAACGGCGGTGACCGAGCTCGCCAAGCCGTTCGCCATGAGCCTTCCGGCGGTTTCCAAACACCTCAAGGTGCTGGAACGCGCCGGCCTGATCGCGCGCGGCCGTGAGGCGCAATGGCGGCCGTGCCGCATCGAGCCGCGCGCGCTCAAGGACATCGACGACTGGCTCAACCACTACCGGCGTTTCTTCGACGAGAGCTTCGATCGCTTGGATGCCTATCTGCAAAAGCTGCAAGGGAAAGACCGCGACCAGGAGCGTATTAAGGAGCGTAGCAATGACCAGCCAAACGGGAAAAGAAAAAGTCGCCGCAACAAGCGGAGTCGATCTTGACGGCGATCCGCGCGCGATCGTCGGCACGCGCGAATTCGATGCGCCGCGCGCGCTGGTCTTTTCCGCCTGGACCGATCCAAAGCATCTGGCGCAATGGTGGGGGCCGTACGGCTTCACCACGACCACTTACAGTTACGATTTCCGTCCCGGCGGCATTTGGCGCTTCGTCATGCACGGCCCCGACGGTCGCGACTATCAGAATCGCGTCACCTTTGAAGAGATCGTGACGCCGGAACGCATCGTTTACCGCCACGGCGGCGGTGACGATGTGGAACCGGTCCAGTTCCGCCAAACGGTGATTTTCGAGGATCTCGGTGCCCGCACGCGCATCACCTGGCGCGGCGAGTTCCCGTCGGCGGTGGAACGCAATCGCGTCATCAAAGAATACGGCGCCGACAAGGGCTTGGCCGAGACGCTTGCCCGGCTTGGCGATTATGTGGCCGCGACGGCTCAAGCGTGATCTAAAAAATGACACGGCCTTTTCGCAAACATCGAATATCTCGTTTGATCCAAGGAGCGATTGAGGACTTCGCTCCAACGCCACAAAGCAACAGGAGTGCGCAATGAACGTGCAACCGTATCTGTTTTTTGACGGCAAATGCGACGAAGCGCTGGCTTTCTACAAATCGGCGGTTGGCGCCGAGCCTAAAATGCTGATGCGCTTTAAGGAGGCGCCGGACCAGTCGATGATTTCGCCGGGTTCCGTCGACAAAGTGATGCACGCCCAGGTTCAGATCGGCGATGCGACGGTTCTGATGTCGGACGGGCGTTGCACCGGCAACACCGATTTCAAGGGCTTTGCGCTGACGATCGCCGTCAAGAACGAAAACGAAGCCGACAAGACTTTCAACGCGCTCGCCGCCGGCGGGCAGGTGACCATGCCGATGGCGAAGACGTTCTTCTCACCGCGTTTTGGCATGCTGACCGACAAGTTCGGCGTCGGCTGGATGGTTCTTGTGACGCAAACCTGACGCCGCAGCGAATTTACCAAGGGGACGATCATGCTGACCGAAGCCAAAACGGCCGACTTTGTCATCACGCGCGTATTCAACGCACCACCCGATGTGTTGTGGAAATGCTTCACCGAGCCGGAACGGATGAAGGAATGGTTTGGCCCGAAGGGTTCGGTGGTCGTCGCCGCCAAAATGGATTTGCGCGTCGGCGGCACCTATCACGGCGCGATGCGCGGTCCTGACGGAAAAGTCATGTGGGCCAAGTTCGTTTATCGCGAGGTCGTGCCGCCGCGCCGCCTGGTCTGGGAACATTCGTTTTCGGACGAAGCGGGCGGTCTCGCGCGGCATCCGCTCAGCCCGACCTGGCCGCTGCGGCTGTTGACGACGGTGACGTTGCAAGACGCGCCGGGCGGCAAGACGTCGCTCACGCTGACCTGGTCGCCACTCGATGCATCGCCGCAAGAGCAGAGCACGTTCGACGCGGCGCATGACGGCATGCGCGGCGGCTGGGGCGGCTCGTTCGAACGGCTGGATGCCTACCTCGCCAATCGCAAATAGCGGTTCATCTCGCCGCTCCAACGGAGGCGCTCATGCCGATCGCCAAGCAGAAAATTGCTCCATGTCTTTGGTTCGATTCGCAAGCGGAGGAGGCGGTGAAGTTCTACACCGCGATCTTTGAGAATTCGCGCATCAATAAGATCAGCCACTACACCGAAGCGGGCCGCAACGTCCATGGCAAGGAGGCGGGTTCGGTGCTGACTGTCGAATTTGAACTCGAAGGCCAGACCTTCACCGCGCTCAACGGCGGACCGCATTTTAAGTTCAGCGAAGCTGTCTCGTTTCAGGTGATGTGCGACGGTCAGGCCGAGGTCGACCATTTCTGGCAAAGACTGAGCGACGGCGGTCAGGAAGGCCAGTGCGGCTGGCTGAAGGACAAATTCGGCGTCTCCTGGCAGGTCGTGCCGCAGGTCTTGCCGCAAATGCTGACCGATGCTGACACCGCAAAGCGCGAGCGGGCCATGAGCGCGCTGATGGCCATGAAGAAATTCGACGTGGCGGCGCTGCAGCGCGCCTTTACCGGCCAAGTGTGACGCTCGGGGAGGAAAATGTGGCTGTCGCGGCTGAAACGAAACCCGCCGAACGCGAAATCACCATTACGCGCGTGTTCGATGCCCCGCGCGCAATGGTGTTCAAGGCTTGGACCGATGCCGGTCAACTCGCGCAATGGTGGGGACCCAAAGGGTTCACCAATCCGGTTTGCGAGATTGACGCGCGTGTCGGTGGCGCGATCCGCATCCATATGCGCAGCCCTGACGGCAACGTCTATCCGATGAAAGGCGAATTCCGGGAAATCGTCGCGCCCGAGCGGCTCGTCTTCACCAACATCGCCGTCGATGCGGCGGGCAACCCCATTATCGAAGGGCTCACCACGGTGACCTTCGCCGAGCACGGCGGCAAGACCACGATGACATTGCATACGCGCGGCCGCGCCGTAGTCGATTACGCTGTCGCCTACCTGCAGGGCATGGAAATGGGCTGGACCGGCAGCATCGACAAGCTCGAGACGCTGCTGACGCACCGCGGCGCTTAGGCCTCCCCCGCTTTATCGCCGCGGCGTTACAATACCGGCATGGACGGAGTGACGGCTGCCCTGCCGCCGTTCCAGGCGCGGTATGCGCCGGCCGATGAAGAACTGGCGGCCAAATTTTTGGCGGACGTGCCGCGCGATGGCTCCGCGGAACGCCGGATCGATGCGCGCGCGCGGCGTCTGATCGAGGCGATCCGCGCCAAGCTCGGCGGCTTGGGCGGCGTCGAGGATTTCCTGCACGCGTTCTCGCTCTCCACCAAGGAGGGCCTGGCGCTGATGGTGCTGGCCGAAGCGCTCCTTCGCGTGCCCGACGCGGCGACCGCGGATCGGCTGATCGAGGACAAGCTTTCCGCCGGGCGCTGGCTCGACGGCGATGTCAAATCGACGGCGCTTTTGGTCTCGGCTTCGGCCTGGACGCTCGGCATTGCCGCGCGTGTCATTCATCCCGCCGAGACGCCGGAAACCATCCTCGATAATGTCGTGCGCCGGATCGGACTTCCCGCCATGCGCGCGGCAACGCGCCAGGCGATGCGGCTTCTCGCTTCGCATTTTGTGATTGGCCGCACCATCGAGGAGGCGCTGCACCGCGCCAAGACGCATGCGGAATTTTCCTATTCATTCGATATGCTGGGCGAAGGCGCGCGCACGCGCGCCGATGCCGATAATTATTTGGAAGCTTATGCCGGCGCCATCGCCGCCATCGGTGCCAATGTCGCGAACGAAAAACAGCGCAGCCGGCCGGGCATCTCCGTCAAGCTTTCAGCGCTGCATCCGCGCTATGAGGCAATCTCCCGCGAGCGCGTGCTCAAAGAATTGACGCTCCGGCTCGTGGAGCTCGCGTGCCTCGCCAAGAGCCACGATCTGCAGTTCACGGTCGATGCCGAAGAGGCCGATCGCCTCGAACTATCGCTCGACGTCATTGCCGCCGCGCTTCGCGACCGCGCACTCGATGGCTGGGACGGATTCGGCCTGGCGGTGCAGGCCTATCAGAAGCGCGCGCCTGCGGTGATCGGCTGGGTCGAGGAAGTGGCCGCCGCCTTAAACCGCCAGCTCACCGTGCGGCTGGTGAAAGGCGCCTATTGGGATAGCGAGATCAAACGCGCCCAGGAGCGTGGCCTCGCCGATTATCCGGTCTTCACCCGGAAGGCGATGACCGATCTCTGTTACATGGCCTGCGTCAAACAATTATTGGCCGCCCGCAACCGGCTGTTTCCGCAATTCGCCACGCATAATGCCTTGACCGTGGCGAGCGTCATCGAAGATGCCGGCGGAATCGACGGCTTCGAATTCCAGCGGCTCTACGGCATGGGCGAAGCGCTTTATGAGGCGCTGTTCGCGGAATTTCCGCATGTCGCGTGCCGCGTCTATGCGCCGGTCGGCGGCCACCGCGATCTTCTTGCCTATTTGGTGCGCCGGCTCCTGGAGAATGGGGCAAATTCTTCGTTCGTTTCGGCCGCCGCCGATCCCAGCGTGCCCATCGGCGAAATCCTGCGCCGCCCGCAAAGCTGGATCGGCGCGCCGGCGCAGGCGCGCAACCGCAAGATTCCGCTGCCACGCGACATCTTTCAGCCGGAACGGCGTGCCGCCGCCGCCGGAATCGATTTCGGCGATCGCGCGAGCCTCGACGGGCTGCTCGGCGAAATTCGCGATGGTGCAGGGATGCGCGCGGAAGCCGCGCCGCTCGTCAACGGCGTAATGCTCCCCGGCATCGCGCGCCAAGTGCAGTCGCCGATCGACGGCAGCACGATCGGCGTGGTCCGAGAAGCCGACGCGGCGATCGCCGACGCGGCCATGGCTGCCGCCGCTGACGGCTTCCCGTCGTGGAGCGCATGGCCGATCGAGCAACGCGCCGCGGCGCTCGAGCGCGCGGCCGATCGGCTGGAATCCGATCGCGGCCGATTGCTCGCTTTGCTGCAGAACGAGGCGGGCAAGACGCTCGACGATGCACTCGCCGAATTGCGTGAGGCGGTCGATTATTGCCACTACTACGCAGCGCAGGCGCGCACAACGCTTGCACCGCAGGCGATGCCGGGGCCGACCGGCGAAAGCAACGAGCTGCGCTATCGCGGCCGCGGTGTCTTCGTCTGCATTTCGCCGTGGAATTTTCCGCTGGCGATCTTTGTCGGCCAGATCGTCGCGGCGCTTGTTGCCGGCAACACGGTCGTCGCCAAACCATCCGAGCAGACCCCGCTCATCGCCGCACGCGCCGTCGCCCTCCTGCATGAGGCGGGGGCGCCCAAGAGCGCGCTTCATCTTATTCCCGGCGACGGTGTGATCGGCGCGCATCTCGTCGCGCATCGGCTGATCGCCGGCGTCGTCTTCACGGGCTCAACCGAGACCGGGCGGACCATCAATCGCACGCTTGCGGCGAAAAACGGACCGATCGTGCCGCTAATCGCCGAGACCGGCGGCATCAATGCCATGATCGTCGACGCCACGGCCTTGCCTGAACAGGTTTGCGACGATGTACTGGCATCCGCATTCCGTTCCGCCGGCCAGCGTTGTTCGGCACTGCGGCTTCTTTGCGTGCAGGAGGATGTTGCCGAGCCCATGCTTGAGATGATCGCGGGTGCCGCGCGCGAGTTGAGCGTCGGCGATCCGCGGTTGATCGGGACTCATATCGGACCGGTGATCGACGCCGAGGCCAAAAATAAACTGGACGATTGGCTCGCCGAGCAGGAGCGCGCCGGACGCCTGCGTTTTCGCTGGGACCAGCACGGCACGCTGCCGGCGCAGGGCACTTACGTTGCGCCCGCTATCGTCGAACTCGATCGCGCCAGCGCGCTCGGTCGCGAGATTTTTGGGCCGGTGCTGCATGTCGTGCGCTGGCACCCGGATCGGCTCGACGCGCTGTTGGACGAGATCGCGGCGAATGCCACCGCGCTGACGCTTGGCATCCAATCGCGCATCGATTTTCGCTTCGTGCGGATCGTCGGTCGGCTTCCGCACGGTAACGTCTACGTCAACCGTAATATGATCGGAGCTGTGGTCGGCGTGCAGCCGTTCGGCGGCACCAGACTTTCAGGGACCGGACCCAAAGCGGGAGGACCGGACTATTTGCGGCGGTTTGTTGCCGAGCAAGTCGTGACCGTCAACACGGCCGCGGCCGGCGGCAATGCCGGCCTTTTGGCCCTGGACGATTGATCGATCTTTGCTAAGGCCGGCAGAACGCCCGATTTTAACGCCTGTTTTGCCTTTTCAGGTCCTAAAAAAGCTGTGCTGGCAGGGAATTAACACAATCGCGACAAGATCAGGTTATTCTGATGCGCTATGACTGATTCGATTACCCGCCTCTATCAGGCCGCCTATGCCTGCCGTAACGACGATCCGTCAACCTCGCGGACGGCGCGTTTATTGCGCTCGGGCCGCAGCAAGATGGCCAAGAAGCTCGCGGAGGAGGCGGTCGAGGTAGTGATCGACGCCATGCATGGCGATCGCGAAGCGGTCGTCAAGGAAAGCGCCGATCTCATCTACAATCTCGTGGTGCTGTGGATCGCGTCCGGCATCAAACCCGAGGACGTCTGGAAAGAGATGGACCGGCGCGAGCGGCTGTTCGGCATTGCCGAAAAAGTGCCGAAGAAACTGCCGGAAGAATATCCGCGCCGGAAAGTCGTCGTGCTCGAAGGCCGCCGCGCGCGCAAGCGGCGCTGAGCTTTCCGTTTCTCGCTCATCGATAATGCTCGAACAGGTCATCTCGGCGCTTGCGGCCTGGATCGTCGCCGTGATTTCCGCCGCCGGTTATTTCGGCGTCGTCATTCTCATGGCGATCGAGTCGGCCTGCATTCCGCTGCCGTCGGAAATCATCATGCCGTTTGCCGGCTATCTCGTCTCAGTCGGCCAGTTCAGCTTGATCGGCGCCGCAACCGCGGGCGCGCTCGGTTGCAATGTCGGTTCGACCGTCGCCTACTACGTGGCGGCCAAGGGCGGACGCGCGGCATTCGAACGCTGGGGCCGCTATGTCCTGGTCAGTGCCGCCGAGCTTGATCGGGCCGATCATTTCTTTGCCCGTTACGGCGCGATCACTGTTTTCATCGGTCGCTTGTTGCCGGTGGTACGGACGTTCATCGCCTTTCCCGCAGGCTTGGCGCGCATGCCGATGGCAAAATTCCAGATCTATACGTTTCTCGGATCCTGGCCGTGGTGTTTCGGGCTCGCTTATATCGGCATGCTGCTCGGTGCGCGATGGGACAGCGACCCGACGTTCCGCAGTCTGTTTCACCGCTTTGATGCCGTCATTGTGGCGCTGCTGGCGGCAGGGCTGGTCTGGTTTGTCTGGACCCGATGGCGCCAACGCGCCGGCACGGACAACAAGAAAAATTAATCCGGCGGCGGGTTTTTCTAATGAGTTTCAACGACGTAATGCGGCGTTTTTGACCTTGCTGGCGCCCAATTTCCCGGCCAAGCTTCTCGTTGCCGAGCAGATGACGCGATGATCGCTTGACTGCTCGCGATTGGGGTCGTGAATAGGCCATGGCGGGGTGGCCGTGACACCAGGTAACAGCAACACGATGACGGCATCAGCAACGCGACACTGTGTCCGCGGCGCTTTGCTCGCGGTTTCGTTGCTCACTTGCGACATCGCCGCGGCGCTGGCGCAGAGCGGCGAGCCGCCATCGTCCGCTAGCTCCGCTGCGCCGGCCACACCGGCCGGCCCGCAACAGCCGGCGCCGCAAGGCGCGCCCCAGTTGGCTTTGCCACCGCAACCGCCGCCTCCGAACGCCGCTGCCCCGCAAGCGCCGGCGGAGAAGCGCGGCTTCTTCGGTGACCTATCCCGCTGGTGGCACGACTCCGTTGCCGACTTCAATGCCAAGCTCAAGGAGCAGCAATCGAAGATCGACGACTTCAACAAGAAGTCGGCGGAGGCGGCCAAGGACGCGGCTACGGCGACGCAGCAGGCGATGAAGAATGCCGCCGACGCGATGGTGAAGTCAGCGACCTCGAAAGTGATCGAAATTCACGAACTTTGCGCAAACGCCGGCAACGGCGCCGCCGACTGCGCGAGCGCGGCGGCCAATGCCTGCAAGGGCAAAGGTTTCTCCGACGGCCAGCCGCTCGACGTGCGCACCGCCGAAAAGTGCAACGCTTCGCTCTGGCTGCAGGGACAGGGACAACGCTCGGCTAGCGCGGACTGTCCAGTCGAGACCGTCGTGCTGCGCGCCGCCTGCCAGTAGCCGACGCGCGGCTTCGATCAAACAAGTATGATTGCGACTTTCCATCCTCCCCCTGAAAGGGGCAGGTCGGCGGCTGCAAGCTGCCGGGTGGGGGTCGCGATGGTCTGGCTCGTAACTTGACCCCTCCCCGGCGCGCTTTTCGCGCCGACCCTCCTCTTTCAGGGGAAGGGAAGTCATATGCATTTCGTATCAGGAGGAGTTTCACCGCCATGATAACCGATGCCGATCGCAGGAAAGCCGCTGATATTCTTGTCGCCGCCGAGAAAGACCGCAAACAGGCCGTGCAGCTGTCGAAAACCTGGCCCAGCATCACCATGGAGGACGCCTACGCCATCTCGTCTGAGGTCGCCAAACGAAAGATCGCGGCCGGCGCCAAGCTGATCGGGCACAAAGTCGGGCTGACGTCGAAAGCGATGCAGCGCTCGTCCCAGATCGACGAGCCCGATTACGGGCATCTCCTCGACAATATGATGATCGCCGACGGCGCGCGCGTCCCTCACGAGAATTATTGTTTGCCGCGGGTCGAAATCGAGCTGGCCTTTGTGCTCGGCAAACCGCTGCGCGGCCCCGGCATCGGCCTGCCCGACGTGCTGCGCGCCACTGAATATGTCGTGCCGGCGATCGAGATCGTCGATGCGCGCCTGCAAGACCCGCGCAAGATTTTCGATACAGTGGCTGATAACGGCGCCGCCGCCGGCATCGTGATCGGCGGCCGCCCAGTCGGTCCGCTCGATATCGACCTGCGCTGGGTCGGCGGCATCATGTACCGCAACTCCGAAATCGAGGAGACCGGGGTCGCCGCCGGCGTGCTCGGCCATCCGGCGCTCGGCGTCGCCTGGCTCGCCAACAAGCTCGGCCAGCACAACGTCGCGCTCGACGTCGGCCATCTGGTGCTAGCCGGCTCGTTCACGCGCGTGGTGCATGCCCGCAAGGGCGACACGCTGCACGCCGATTTCGGCAGTCTCGGCGGCATCGCCGTCCAGTTCGTTTGAGATGGCCCGGGCATCTTGATTGTTGCCGCGGCACGGCGCGATCATGTGATCGATCCTGAACTCGGGCGCGGCGGTGTTTGGACATTATTGCAAGGGCTGGCTTGTGGCCGCCGTGGCAATCGTGGCGCCGCCAGCGATCTTGCACGCCGCCTTGCCGACAGAGCCGGAGGTTGCCGGCCGCACGTCCTTTGCCGGCCAGCTCCTGATCGCCTCGCCAGAGCTACGCGACCCGTTCGATCACGCCGTGATCATGATCGCACAGCATGATCGCAACGGCGCGCTCGGTATCGTCATCAACCGACCGATAACGCGGCGGCCAATCGCCACCGTACTTGCCGCGCTCGGCGCCGATGCCGCGGGCGTGACCGATAGCGTCCTTATATTTCTCGGCGGGCCGGTCAGCCCGAACGTCGCCTTTGCGCTGCACAGCACCGAGTATCACGGGTCGCACACTCTCGACATCGATGGCCGCGTGGCCTTGAGCGATGCAGTCGAGGTTCTGCGCGATATCGGCACCGGCCATGGGCCGAAGCAAAGTCTGATTGCGTTCGGCTATGCCGGTTGGGCGCCGCAGCAGCTTGACGATGAGCTCGCCCGCGGGGCATGGGTCGCGGCGCCGGAAAATCCGGCGCTGGTCTTCGACACCGATCGCGCCAAGGTGTGGACCGAAGCGCTGGCGCTTTATAAGAACGAGCATTAGCGCCCGACCAGTTTTACTGGACAGAAGACAAAGAATGGCAAAACCGATCACAATCCGCATGGGCGGCTACGGCCCGCCGACCACGTCATTCTCGCGATCGCTCAAACTGATCGGCGACACGCTGTCGGCCCGCTTCGGCGATCACGTCAGCGTGGACTACGTCTGGAACATCATGGATCACGGCCACCGCGCCGAGGAAATCCTCACCCTCGTCGAAAATGGGGCAATGACGCTCGGCTATCAGTCGTCGAGCTATCTCACCGACCGCGTGCCCGAGCTCGGCCTCGTCGATCTGCCGTTTTTGTTTGAGCACCGCGAAGAGGCCCGCGCCGCCGTCGACGGCGAGCTCGGCCGGTTTCTCAGCGGCAGCATCGAAGCGCGGATCGATTACCGGATTCTCGGCTATTTCGAAAACGGCTTCCGTCACATCTCAAACCGGCTGCGCACGGTACGCACGCCAGCGGATCTCAAGGGCATGCGCATCCGCGTGCTGCCGAGCGAGGTGCAGGCGCGGACCTTCGAACTCCTCGGTGCCATCCCCTTGCGCTGGGACCTGACCGAGGCGATCGCCGCGATCAAGGCCGGCACCATCGACGCGCAGGAAAACCCGTTCGCCAATACCGTAACCTATGGCGTGCACAAGTTTCATCATTTCCACACCGTCACCAATCATTTCTACATCTCGCGGCCGATTTTCCTTAACCGCCCGGAGTTCGACGCCTGGCCGCGCGATCTGCAAAGCGCGACGCGCGAAGCGGTGATCAAGGCAGTTGCGTTTCAGCGCGAGCTCGCCATCGCCGAAGATCGCGGGGCGCGTACCGCGATCGAAGCTGAGGGTTGCGAGATCACCGCATTGACGCCTGAGCAGCACGCTTTGTTTCGCGAAGCGGTGGATCCGCTTCTGCAAGAGGCGCGGCAGACCTACGGGACGGACGTGTTCGAGATGGTAGCGGCGGCAAAAGAAGCGGCGGCGGACGCCGTGGCAATGGATAGGGCACGGCGTTTGTGATCACCGCAGCTTCGGCATCACTTCGCTGGCGAACAGCTCCATATTACGCTTCGCGAACTCGTCCGGCATGACGCCGAATTGCGGCATGACGATGAGATTCTCCAAACCGGTTTGCTCGCGCACGCGCTCGATCTTCTCGAGAACGGTGCGCGGGCTGCCGATCACGGCGGTGCCGTTGCCCATCAATTCATCCACGGTTTGGTTGCGGGCGCGCGAGCCGAGCGCGGTGCGGATTTTCATCGTGGCTTTGAGCGATGCATTCGACGTGTAGCCGGGCGGCAGCAGCATTTCCCACGGCATCGGCAGAAAATTATTGAACAGGCTCTCGATCCCGGCCTTGGCTTCTTCTTTGGCGCGCGCATCGGTGTCGGCGACATAAAGCGGCACCGCCCAGCCGAGCTGGCTTCCAGACGCCGCATACCCGTGCATGGACTGCGCCGTCTCTTTATACATATTGAGATAGCGCACCACGGCGGCTTCGGCGGAAAACGTCACCAGGAACGGATATTTGCGCTCCGGTGCCGACGCCCACTCGATCGTCTCGCGCGAACCCATTGACGGAATCCAGACCGGCGGATGCGGCGTCTGATACGGCCGCGGCCACAGATTGACATAGCGATTGCGGAAGTGATTGCCCTCGAACTCGAACGGGCCGGTCGTGGTCCAGGCTTTGACGATCAGATCGTGCGCTTCATGAAAGCGCTCGTGCGAGAATGCCGGATTGACACCGGTCGAGTGATATTCGGCGCCGATGCCGCGGACGAAGCCTGCGATCAGGCGTCCCTTCGACAACACGTCGAGCATTGCGAACTCTTCGGCGATGTTGATCGGATTGCCGACGATCGGCAGGGCGCGGCCGAGCACGGCGATCTTGGCGGTCTTGGTGCGCTGAATGAGCGCGCTCGCGATCAGGTTCGGCGCCGGCATCATGCCGTAGGCGGTCTGATGATGCTCATTAACGCCGATGACGTCGAAGCCGAGTTTTTCGGCATAGCTGAGCTGGTCGAGATAGGAATCGTATTCCGCGGCGCCTTTTTTCGGATCGTAGAAACTGTTGGGCAAAACCACCCAGGCCGAGCGATGCTCCGCCGCCGCTTTCAGATCGAGCGGCCGATAGGGCATCAGATGAAAGCAGGTGAATTTCATGCGCCCGCTCGCTCGAGGAATGAGACGACTTTGTCGGTCACGAGATCGCACTGCTCGATGTGGGGACTGTGTCCGCAGGCCTCGACCATCGTGATTTGCGCGCCGGCGACGCGCTTTTCCCATAAGCCCGCATAGGCGCTCGGCAGGATCTTGTCCTGCGCGCCCCAGACGACATGTGTGGGCACGGCGATCCGATGCAGCCATTTTTCCAGCGCCGGATTGAACCAGCGCGGCTCCCAGCCGAATTTGACCGCGGCGACACGGTTTTGCAGGTCGAGGTCGAGTTGCGCCTCGTCCGGCGGCGGCGCCTGCAGCAAGGCCTCGGCAAAGCTTTGATTGTGATAGCGGTTGCGGATCGCCTCCTCGGGCGACCAGATAAAATTGTCGCCGGGCGGAATGCCTTTGACGCGAATGCCCGCCGGCGCAAGGAGCGTCAAGCTGGCGATACGGCGCGTGTTGCGGGCCGCCGCCTCGGCCGCGGTCCAGCCGCCGAGCGAATGGCCGATGACATGGACCGGCGACGCGAACGCTGCGTCGAGTACGTCGAGATAATACATCGCCAGATCCGGCACATCGCGCAGCCAGTGCGGATCGTCAGAGCCGCCAAAGCCCGGATGTTCGGGCACTGTCAGCGCGAAGCGCCGCGACAGGCGTTCGAAGAACGGCAGCCAAGCCGGCCAGCCGCCGGCGCCGTGCAGGAACAGAACCGGACTGCCGGAGCCGGCGCGGCGCACGCGAACGCGCGTGCCGCGGGTGACCAGGGACTCAATTTCAGTTGTCATGATCGCGGGCAATCTCAGCCGTGCTCCTTGCCTTCGATCACCGCGAATTTGCGACCCGCGGTCTCGGGCAAGAACAGCGCGAACAGCAAACTCAGCACGGCGCCGACGACGCCGAACATCATGGCGTTGAAGAGATTGCCGAGGAGCGCGGCGATCACCGGGACCAGATACGGCATCGCGCTGCCGATCAGGCGTCCGGCGGTGAACGTGACCGAAGCGCCGGTCGACCGCAATTCGACCGGGAATAATTCGGAATACCACGGCCCGAATACGCCGATCGAACCTTGTCCCAGCCCCCATAAGGCGTAGCACCAGAACAGCGGCCAGCTTAAGACCGCGCCCGGATAATCGACGCGGCCGAACATATAGATCGCGACAAAGCCGATAATGCAGACGCAGGTCGAAGCGAGCACGGCGCGCTTGCGCCCAAAATGATCGCTGGCGAGCCCCGCGAGCAGGAGCCCGGCCGCGGAAAATGCCGACCAGATCAGCGTCACAGTGCGCACCGCGCTGGGATTGGCGTGCAGATCGCGGATCATCAGGGTCGGCATGAAGATCGAAATCGCCTGATACGAGATGATGTAGGCGCCGCACATCAGCGTGCCGAGGGCGAAATATTTGAGCGAGGCGCCGCGCAGAATCTCCAAAATAGACGTGCGCTCGGCGGTTTTCTCCGGCGGCAGCGCGCCGCTCTTGCGCAGCCGTTGGTATTCGCTCCCCAATCGCGACTCCGGCATTTTGGCGCGGATGAAGATCATCAGAAAAATCGGCAGGCCGCCGAAGAGGAGCGCCGCGCGCCAGGATTGATTGTCGCTAAGATTAGTCAGCGCGTAGGTCGCGACCAGCACCGCGATGGCGGTGCCGGCGGCAGACATCGCCTGCACCACGCAGGAACCGAAGCCGCGGCGTTCGCTGCGCCAGACCTCATTGAGGAGCACCATGCCGGCGCCCCATTCGCCGCCCACCCCGATGCCGGTGATGAAGCGGAAGGCGAGCAGCGAAACAAAGTCCCAAGCGAAAGCGGACAGAATCGATCCGGCGGCGAGCAAAGCCAGACTGGCGAGCAGCGCGTTCTTGCGGCCGATCCGATCGCCGAGCCAGCCGATGGCAACGCCGCCGATCACCGAGCCTGTGAGCGTCATCGAAACGATCAGGCCGGTCTGCGGCAGCGTCATGCCGAGCGATTTCTGAATCTGCGTCAAGAGAAACGCCATGATGATGAGATTGTAGAAATCGAAGGCGTAACCGAGGATCGCCGACCAGGTCACGAAGCTGCGCTCGCGGCCGGTGTAAGTCAGCTCGATCGTGGACAAGGCGTCGTCTCCCCGATTTTTGGGGAAGTCTAGGCGGCGTTGCGCAAGCCGGCAATGCTCATTGGGATTTCGCAAGACGCGCATGCGATGCGCGGCTAAAGCATGATCCCGATCAGCTACGCCGCTCGTCCGGCGCGGCGAGGATCAAGGCCCAGAACACTTTGTATTTCGATTTCGGCGCATAGACCGCGGCGATGCCCATGCGGGTTACATTGGCGTTGAGCATGTTGGCGCGGTGCGGCGGCGAATCGCGCCAGCCGGAGAACGCTTCCGCCAGTGTGTGATAGCCGGCGCCGATGTTCTCGACCGCGACGCTGGCATCGAAACGCGACTTGCGGATGCGCTCCGCAAACGGCGCGCCGACGCTATGATCAAGCGTGCCGCGCGCCGCCATGGCGGTGGCCTGCTCGTTGGCAAGCCGCATCAGTTCCGGATCGATCGTGACCGCGCCAAGGCCGTTGTTATGGCGATAGCCGGAAATCATCGATTGCGCCGCGCCGGCGTCGAGCGCGGCCGCTGGTCCCGCAAGGTCCTGATAAAAGCTTGGCTGGCCTTCCGGCAGATTATTGCCGGTGCAACCGAACAGCATTGCTGCGCCGATCGCCACGGCGCAACCGCGCAGCACGCCGAACAGCCGGACCATTGGAATCCCCCCGTCGCCATGACCATGCGATCAAAAAAGTGTCGGAAGCGTGAACGAAACCGCTCTCTGGCGTCAGCAACCGACCTCAATTAGCATCCTTGCAAAGGAGCTCGGCAATGAGTGAACAATCAGCGGCTGCGCCCCGCACCCCCGGCGCCAAGCGCGCCGGTGCCGGCGAATATGTCTTTGATCTCGCCACCGTCAATCACATTCTCGGCGGTCCCGATTATTCGACGGCCAACGGCGCTTGCGTCGAGGGCGACCGCATGATCGTCGGACTGATGCGCATGCCGGCCGGAACCGGCGCCGCGCCGCATTCGCATCCCAATGAACAATGGATCTACATTCTCGAGGGCACCTTTCACGCAACTGTTGGCGGCAAGGCGATCGAGGCCAAGCCTGGCGCGGTGGTCTACATTCCGGCCGACGTTGTGCATTCCGGCACCGCCGGCACCGATCGCGACGTGGTTTTCTTTACCGTGAAAGACGCTTCGCATAGCCTGCACGGATCTCGCGCGGCCGGCTAGCGGGAATTGCATTGAACTTTTGTTAAGCAAACCACGTCCCCGCGCTTAACATTAAAACAACCGGTCTGCCGCTA
>DASXJB010000178.1:0-18074 GCA_036497645.1 Xanthobacteraceae bacterium | reverse complement strand
CGTCCAAGCTGGCAGGTCGGCTTGCCAGCCTCCAGATCGATCAGAAACCTGCGACCGACACCAGTCGCCAGTGCCAGTTCATCTTGGCGCATATTCAGCGCCTTTCGTCGGCGTCGGATCAGTGATCCCAATGCCGCCGCCATTTCCGCTGCTGTACGCTCAATTGTGTTTTCGTCGTCGCCCATGCCTGTTCCCGAGCGGGAATATTTTCTTGTAAATCATTGGAAGTTAAGAAAATGTGCCCGGAAGGGAACATTTATAAAATTATAAAATCTGCCCGGTGGGGTGCAGGAGCTTAGGAGCAACCTTCCGGCGTTACCCGAGGCGTTACCCTAGCCGTCTTGTAGAGCAGAAATATGTTATCTATCAATAAGTTGACTGTGAAACCACGTCATTTCGGGTGAAGAAATCGAACGGGTGGCCAAACCGGGCGCTAACGCTCGAATTTAACGATCGCGCAGCGGCTGCCGGCCGCCGAAGCCGGCGCGTAAGGCTCTCGAACGATGAGGCAATCGGCCTTCGCCAAAGGCACCATCATGGAACTGTCCTGAACCGGAAACGGCGTCGCGATCGGACCTTCGGCGGCGTGGCGGAGCGTGGCGCGCAGGTAATCGGCGCGCTCGTCGTTGGCCGGAAGGTCAGAACCGAGCAGCGCCGATTCGGCCGGCAGTGCCAAATCGCTGCGTCCGCTCATGCGCCGGATCAGCGGCACCAGAAACAGGAACGCGCAGACATAGGCCGAGACCGGATTGCCGGGGAGCCCGAGCACCTGCATGCCGCCGAGCCGGCCATGCATAAGCGGCCGGCCCGGCCGCATGGCGACCTTCCAGAACGACAGCTTCATGCCTTCGGCGGCAAAAGCCTTGTGCACGAGGTCGTATTCGCCGACCGAAGCGCCGCCGGTAGTGACAAGAATGTCGGCCGCACATTGGCGCACGGCGCGAACAGCGGCGATGGTCGGTTCGAGCTCGTCCTTGACCAGGCCGAGATCGACGACGGCGGCGCCTTCCTGGCGCGCCAGCGCGGCGAGTGCAAAACCGTTGGAATAGACGATCTGTCCCGGCCCGGGCTCCTGGCCGGGCGGCACCAATTCGTCGCCGGTTGCGAACAGCGCCACTTTCGGGCGGCGGTGCACCGGCACGATCGCGTGGTTCATGCCAGCGAGCAGCGCCAGATCGCGCGCGCTCAGCCGGTGGCCTGCCGTGAACAGTGTATCGCCGCGGCGAAAGTCGAGGCCTTGCCGACGGATGTGGCGGCCCTTGCTCACCGGCTTCAAGACAGTGACGGCATCACCCGCGCGTTCGGTGATTTCCTGAACGACGACGGTATCGGCGCCCGCCGGCATGACACCGCCGGTGAAAATTCGCGCGGCTTCGCCGGCGCCGACGGCAGCCGTGAACGGCCGGCCGGCGGCAACTTCGCCGATCACGCGCAGCTGCACTGGGACATTCGCCACGTCGGAGGAACGCGCCGCATAGCCATCCATCGCCGAGACGTCGCCCGGCGGCTGGGTGCGCAGCGCTTTGAGATCGGCGGTGAGCACGCGGCCGAGCGCGTCATCGAGCGCGACCTGTTCGGGCGGCAACGGCGCGGCATGCGCGAGCACGTGGTCGAGCGCTTCCGCTACCGAGATCAGCGCCACCGCATCACTCCCGTTTGAGCACGATCTTGTCCGAAAACCGGTTCCCACTTTTCGGGATCATGCTACGCGATAATGGCCGGAGCGGCCGCCGCGCTTCTCGATGAGCCGGATGCCTTCGATCCGCATGCCGCGTTCGACCGCTTTGACCATGTCATAGATGGTGAGGCAGGCCACTGATACCGCGGTGAGTGCTTCCATTTCGACCCCAGTCTTGCCCGCGACCTTGACCCGTGCCCGCACCACGATGCCCGGCAGATCGGCATCGGGCGCCAGCTCGATTTCGACCTGCGCGATCGGCAGCGGATGACAGAGCGGAATGAGTTCGTGCGTGCGCTTGGCCGCCTGGATGCCGGCGATGCGGGCGGTGCCGAGCACGTCGCCCTTCTTGGCATTGCCTTTGCGCACCAGCGCCAGCGTTTTCGGCGCCATGATCACGCGGCCCTCGGCGACTGCTACCCGTTCAGTCGCGGCTTTCCCCGAGACGTCCACCATGCGGGCTTCGCCGTGGCTGGTCAGGTGACTGAGCTTCTTCTTCGGGCGCGGCACGGTTCACCGCATCCGTTTAGTGGGTGAGCGCGGCACGGCGCGCCAAGAGCGCGCGCGTGGCGGCCGCTACATCGGCCTGGCGCATCAGGCTCTCGCCGACAAGGAACGTTGAAATCCCTGCTTTGGCGAGCCGCGCCAGATCGTCGGGCGTGAAGATTCCGCTTTCGCCGATCACGATGCGATCGCGGGGAATGAGCCGCGCCAGCCGCTCGCTGGTTACAAGCGTGGTGTTAAATGTCTTCAGATCGCGATTATTGATGCCGATCAGCTTGGATGTGAGCCGCAGTGCGCGGTTGAGCTCGTCTTCGTCATGAACTTCGACAAGCGCATCCATGCTGAGCGCATGGGCCGCGGCTTCGAGTTCGGCAGCGCAAGCATCGTCCACCGCCGCCATGATGATCAGGATGCAATCGGCGCCATAGGCGCGCGCTTCCGTCACCTGATAGGGATCGTACATGAAATCCTTGCGCAGCACGGGCAGTGCGCAGGCCGCGCGCGCCTGCCGCAGATGATCAAGGGCGCCGTCAAAAGACGGCCCGTCGGTCAGCACCGAAAGGCAGGTCGCGCCGCCGGCAGCATAGGCACTCGCCAAAGCAACGGGATCGAAGTCGTCGCGGATCAGTCCTTTCGACGGGCTTGCCTTTTTGACCTCGGCGATGAGCGCATAGTCTTTTGCCGCAAGGCGCTCCGCGATCGCCTTGGCAAACCCGCGCGGCGCGTCGGCCGCTTTGACCTCGCGCTCGAGCGCCGCCAGCGGGCGCGTCCGCTTGGCTGCGCCGATCTCCTCGCGCTTATAGGCTGCGATCTTTTCCAAAATGTCAGCCATCGTTCGACACCACGATCAAGCGATCGAGCCGGCCCTCGGCTTCGCCGGAATCGACCGAGTGGGCGGCAAGGTCGAAGCCGGCTTTGAGATCCTTGGCCTTGCCGGCAACGACGAGGGCCGCCGCCGCGTTCAGTAGAGCGACATCGCGGAACGGTGTCTTCTTGCCTTCCAAGACGTCTTCGACTGCCTTGGCATTCGTCGCCGCATCGCCGCCGCGCAGCGCCTCCGGTTTGACCTTGGGCAGGCCGACGTCTTCCGGCGAAATCTGAAAATTGCGGATGGCGCCGTTCTCGAGCGCACTGACGCTGGTCGGCCCGGACGTCGTGATTTCATCGAGCCCGTCCGAGCCATGGACCACCCAGACGCGGTCGGTGCCGAGGTTTTTCAAAACTTGCGCCAGCGGTTCGGTCCAATGCTTCGAAAACACCCCGATCATCTGGCGGCGCACGCCCGCCGGATTGGACAAGGGGCCGAGCAGATTGAAGATCGTGCGCGTGCCAAGCTCGACGCGGGTGGCGGCGACGTTCTTCATCGCCGGATGATGGGCCGGCGCGAACATGAAGCCGATCCCGGCCTCGCGGATGCACAGTCCGATCTGCTCGGGCGACAGCTCAATGTTCACGCCCAAGGCGGAGAGCACATCGGCGGCGCCCGAACGCGACGACAACGCGCGATTGCCGTGCTTGGCGACCGGAACGCCGGCGCCGGCGACAATCAGCGCCGCGCAAGTGGAAATATTGAACGAACCCGAGGCGTCGCCGCCAGTGCCGACGACATCGATTGCGTCCGGCGGCGCATGCACGCGCAGCATTTTCGCGCGCATGACGCTGACCGCGCCGGTAATTTCCTCGACGCTTTCGCCGCGCACGCGCAACGCCATAAGGAGGCCGCCCATTTGCGATGGCGTCGCTTCGCCGGACATCATTTGCTCGAAGGCCGTGGCGGCTTCCTCGCGCGCGAGCGCGGCGCCGGTTGCCACTTTGGCGATGAGCGACCTGAACTCGACCGTCACGGCGCGCCCCTCAATTGACCCGCGCCCACGCCGGGCGAGCGGCGGCCTCATTGGCCGCGCGGCGTCCGGTCGCGCGATTCCACGTTTCGGCGATTTCGAGAAAATTTTTCAGGAGCAAATGACCATGGTCGGAGGCGATGCTTTCGGGGTGGAATTGCACGCCGTGCGCGGGCAGACGGTTATGCGCAAGCCCCATAACCAGACCGTCCTCGGTTTCCGCCGTCACGCCGAGATCGCGCGGCATGGTTTCACGCTCGACCACGAGCGAATGATAGCGCGTCGCTTTGAACGGCGCATTGATGCCGCGAAATACACTCCCGCCGCGGTGCTTGATTTCCGACAGCTTGCCATGAACCGGCACCGGCGCGCGCACGACCTTGCCGCCGAACGCCTGGCCGATCGCCTGATGCCCGAGGCAGACGCCGAGGATCGGGATTCGCGGCGCGGCGGCAGCGATCAGATCGAGGCAGATGCCCGCCTCATTCGGCGTGCACGGGCCGGGCGAGAGCACGATCGCGTCCGGCTCCGCGGCGACGACATCGTCCGCCGTCACCTTGTCGTTGCGATGCACGTCGACCTTGGCCCCGAGCTCACCGAGATAGTGCACGAGGTTGAAGGCGAAACTGTCGTAATTGTCGATCAGAATGATCATGGGCACACGCGTATCCCGGCCGCTGTTAGACACGCGCGCGCAAAGGGGGTCAAGCCGCGCCGGTTAACGCTGTTTCACTCCGCCGTCGCGCCGGACAATTTCGCCATCGCGATCCATTTCGGCAATTCGCTCACCAGGAAATCGGCATAGTCGGCCGGCGAGCCGAACATCGCTTGCGCTTCGAGGGTTTTCAGCTTGGCTTCCGTCGCCGGCAGTGCGAGCGCGGCATTGGTGGCGCGGTTGAGCTTGTCGACGATGGTCTTCGGCGTGCCGGGCGGCGCGACGATGCCGGTCCAGGAACTGGCGGTGAAGCCCGGCACGGCGTTCTCCGCCATGGTCGGCACGTCGGGCAGAACGTCGAGCCGCTTCGGCGACGGTGTTCCGAGCGGCCGCAATTTTCCGTCGCGCAATTGCGGCAACAGGATCGAACAGGTCTCGACCGCAAGATCGATTTGCCCGCCCAACAAGTCGGTCAGCACATTGGCGCCGCCGCGATAGGTCACCAGCACGACATTGATGTCGGTCAGACTCTTGAACCATGCGGCGAGCATGTGCGGCGGCGCGCCGTTGGGCACGCCGAAATTGAGCTTGCCCGGATGCGCTTTGGCGTAAGCAAGGAGTTCGGCAATACTGCCAACTGGCGCCTTCGGACTCGCCACCATCACGTAGGGCACTTCGGCGACCATCGCGACCGGCACGAAGCGCTTCGGGTCGTATTCGGCGTCGTGATAAAGCGTCGGCCCGATCGCAAGCGTCGCGGCGCTGCCAAGAAGGAGCGTGTAGCCATCGGGCTCGGCATTGGCGGCAATCTTGCCGGCCAGCGTCGAGCCGGCGCCGGGCCGGTTGTCGACGTAGACTTGTTGTCCGAGCTGGTCCGACAGCGCCTGGCTAATCAGCCGGCCCATGACATCGGTCGGACCGCCAGGCGGGAAGGGAACGATGAGACGGATCGGGCGACTGGGATAGGCGTCCTCGGCGGCTGTGATCTGCGCGCTCGCCAGCACAGAGGTCGTGACGGCAAACAACAAAAACCAGATCGTAAAACCGCGGCGCGCAATCGCGTTCGCGAGCGTCTGCATCATGGCGAGCTCCCGGTCCGCCCCGACAGGGCTTACTATGATGCGCGAAATAAGTTTGCGGCGGAAGGCAGGGGAATTCCCCGCGGCAGCCGCGCGCGCTCCGCTCATTCCCGCGAAAGCGGGAATCCAGCTCGACACGAATTCTGTCAAGCGCTGGGTCCCCGCTCCCGTAAAGACGAGCGGATTATTGGGCAGCGCGATCCGCCGCAATCATCCGGATGTCATGCGGCTGGGCAAGCGGAACGCGCCCATCACGCGTGCAGGCGGTGTCGAAATACGGCCACGCCTTCTCACCACATTCGGTACCAAGCGGGCGGATATCGGCACGGTCGCCCTTGGCGCCGACGACCGGCGCACTGGCGCCGACCTGCGGCGACAAACTCGGGAAGGCCACAAACACAGACGCAGCGATCGCAGCGATGGCGACAGCATAAGCGGTCTTGATCATGACACCTGATCCCTGGTTCTGCCCCGTCTTGGACCGTCATTCGGTCCGGGGACTTCATTTTCGAACTGCGCGCATTTTGCCCAGAGCCTCAACCGATGCGTTGATCTGAGTCACAAATCTGACCATTTCGGTAAGCCTTTGTAAAACCGCCGATTTTGTCCTCTGTCCTGTGCATTATTATCCTGTGCAATAGATGAATTTGCGTCGTAGACAGCGACTCAGTGGCTTCCCGCTTTGCGATTCGGGAGGCGGGCGACGCCTTGCGGTGACTCGGCACCCAAGCTAGACCGCGACCCATGCCCGCCACATCGCGACCCAATCAACGCATCGCACTGTTTGCCGGATCGTTCGATCCCATCACCAACGGCCATGTCGATGTCGTCGCCAAGGCAGTGCGATTTGCCGATCGGCTGGTCGTTGCCATCGGCATTCATCCGGGCAAGACGCCGTTGTTCTCGGTCGACGAACGGCTGGCGATGATCAATGAAATCTGCGCGCCGCTCGCCCGCGCCGCGGGCTGTGAATTGTCCGCCGTCACCTTTGCCGACCTCGTGGTCACCGCGGCGCAGCGCGCCGGCGCGACCATGCTGGTGCGCGGCGTGCGCGACTCCACCGA
Source organism: Xanthobacteraceae bacterium (assembly GCA_036497645.1). GTDB lineage: Bacteria > Pseudomonadota > Alphaproteobacteria > Rhizobiales > Xanthobacteraceae > BOG-931. The sequence goes on along the minus strand of DASXJB010000178.1, from coordinate 11,253 downwards.
TTTCGACTACGAAATGCAGATGGCCGGGATGAACGCGGCGATGGCGCCGGAGATCCAGACGGTGTTCTTGCCGGCCGCGCCGAGGGTGCGCCCCATCACCGCCACTTTGGTGCGGCAGATTGCCGGGATGGGCGGCGACGTTTCAAGCTTCGTGCCGGCGCCGGTTGCGGCGCGGTTGAAGAAAAAATTCGCCAACAAGTGACCTAAGACGCAAATCTCATCGATTTCCGCTTCATCATCTGAACCTCACGATCGGGAGATGACATGACCCGCGTTCTTGCCGTACTGTTTGCCATCATGTGTGCCGCCTCAGCTTCCGCTCAGCCCGCCCAGCCGTTGCCGGCCGGGCTTGATCCGCAAAACACGCTCGTCCTCGACACCACGCAGGGACGGATCGTCATCAAATTGCGCAATGATATCGCGCCCGGTCATGCGCAGCGCATGAAGCAGCTCGCGCGCGATCATTTTTACGACAATGTGCCGTTCCATCGCGTGATCGACGGCTTTATGGCGCAAACCGGCGACGGCCAATACGGCAACGGCACCGGTGGCTCAAAATATCCAGCGCTAAAAGCAGAGTTCTCCAGCGTGCCTTACACGCGCGGTATCGTCGGCATGGCGCGCACGTCCGATCCGAATTCAGCGAATAGCCAGTTCTTCATCATGTTCGCCGACGGCTCCTTCCTCAACGGCAAATACACCGTGGTCGGCGAGGTGGTGCGCGGCATGGACGTGGTCGACAAGCTCAAGCGCGGCGAGCCGCCGGCCAATCCCGACAAGATCGTCCATACGCAGGTCGCCGCCGATATGAAGTGATGGCTTAGCCGTCATTGCGAGCGAAGCGAAGCAATCCAGTGGTTTGGAACTGGATTGCTTCGTCGCTATCGCTCCTCGCAATGACGAGGGCACCCTTACGCTATTCGACCCAAATCAGGATCAAGTGCTGTGCCCGCCTGCACCTTCCGCCGCGACAGAAAAGGCGCGAGCCGCTCCAGCACTTGCGCCGGTGCAATCCGCGCCATGCCGCCCGGGCTGGGGCCGCCCTCCGGCACGATGGCGTGGATGAATTTCGAATAAGTCAAAACCGGCGTCGAGCCGAACAGGCCGAAGGCTTCGGTGCCTCCGGCGGCGGCGAGGTTAAGCGGCCCCGAACTCGGGCCGACGAACAGATCGGCAAGGTGCAGCAGCGCCGCCGCTTCGATCAATCGCAATTCGCACGCATTGACGATCTGACGTGAACCGGAAGCGAAGATAAATTTCTCCGCCCGCGCGTCGTTGGCCGGCCCTCCGACCAGAAAGACCGTGCCGGGCGTCCGCAAGCCGGCCAGAAATTCGCGCCAGGTGACGTCGGACCAGTCTTTGTCGGGATGCAAAGCGCCAATCCCGACCGCGATCCAGGGCCGGGCGAGTTGCGCAAACTTCTCCGCGACCGAGCTCAGGACCAGCGCGGGCACCTGCAAATCCGGTTCGGTGGAGGAGAGCGGTACATTCATCGCCGCCATCAAGGCGCGCAGCCAGTCGATCGGGTGATCGTGAAAATGATCCTGGCCGATGCCGTCATTGGTGACGAACAGGCGTTGCGGCCCAAGGCCAAGCCCAATGCGTTCGGGAATGCTGGCGAGTGCCGCCGCCAGCGCCGGCCGGATGGTCCGGTCGAGGATCCAGATCGATTGCAGGTGGTGCCGGCCCAACAGCGCGACCAGCCGGATCAGGTTGATGCCGCGCTGCAATTCCGATCCGGCATGCTGAAAATAGACCGTGGCCGCGACGCGGGGCTCGGCGGCGAGCAAATCCTTCGCAGCGCTTGTCGGCGGCGCGAAGAACATCACCTGTCCATCCGGAGCCGCCGCCGCGATGGCGCGGACAAACGGCAAATGCCAGATGACGTCGCCGATTCCGGGCTTGACCTGAATGACCGCAAAGGGCGTCACATTGATTGCCGTTCGGACAGTTGCGATATGTTCCTTGTAATGCAGCCGAATGGTTGAGGGAAAGCCGTTCGCTTCCCGGAAATTTAATTCGTTTCCATGCGCACCGATCTGTTCGACTTCGCGCTGCCGGAAGACCGCATTGCGCTCCGCCCGGTCGCGCCGCGAGATGCGGCGCGGCTTCTGGTCGTGCGCCCGCATACGCCGGCCGAATTGGAAGACCGCACGATGCGCGATCTGCCGGTGCTCCTGCGCCGCGGCGACGCGCTCGTCGTCAACGACACCAAGGTTCTGCCTGTCGCCTTGCATGGCCGCCGCATCGGCCGTGGCGATCGCGAGCCGGCGATCACGGCGACGCTGATCAAGCGGCTCGACGGCTCACGCTGGCGGGCATTGGTGAAACCGGCAAAGCGGCTCGCGACCGGCGACGTCGTGCGCTTTGGCGCCGAGGGTCGGGTGTGCTTCCTCGAACAACTCGACGCCACAGTGGAAGAGAAGGGCGACGCCGGCGAGATCACGCTCGCCTTCGCTTTCACTGATGCCGTTCTCGACCAGGCGCTGGAGGAGCGCGGCGACATGCCGTTGCCGCCTTATATCGCCAGCCGCCGCGAGGCTGATGAGAAAGACCGCAGCGATTATCAGACCTTGTTCGCGCGCGCCGAAGGCTCGGTGGCCGCGCCGACGGCCGGGCTGCATTTCACGGAAACGTTGACGGAAGCTTTGCGAAGCGCCGGCATCGCGCTGCATCGCGTGACCCTTCATGTCGGTCCCGGCACGTTCCTGCCGGTCAAGGCGGACGATACCGAAGGCCACAAGATGCATCCGGAATGGGGCAGCGTGGGCGGCGAGACCGCGGCGGCCCTGAACGCGGCGCGGCGCGCCGGCGGGCGGATCGTTGCCGTTGGCTCGACCGCGCTCCGGCTCCTCGAAAGCGCGGCGGGCGATGACGGCGCGCTCGCTCCGTTTTCCGGCGAGACCGCGCTGTTCGTCACGCCGGGTTATCGCTTCCGCGCCGTCGATGCGATGCTGACAAATTTTCATCTGCCGCGCTCGACCTTGTTCATGCTGGTCTGCGCATTCTGCGGTCTCGATGTCATGCGCCGCGCCTATGACCATGCCATCGCCGGCAATTACCGCTTCTATTCCTATGGCGACGCTTGCCTGCTGTTCCGATAAATAGGACTGCGATGGTGGCAGTTCATGGCGAGCCCGTTCTCATTCCGGCTGATCGCGACCGACGGCGCCGCGCGCACCGGCGAAATTACGACCGCGCACGGGATCGTGCGCACGCCGGCCTTCATGCCGGTAGGTACGCAGGCGGCCATCAAGGGCGTGCATCACGACGATGTACGCGCGGCCGGCGCCGATATCATCCTGGCCAACACCTATCACTTGATGCTGCGGCCGACGGCGGAGCGCGTCGCGGCGCTCGGCGGTCTGCATGAATTCATGCATTGGCCGTTGCCGATCCTTACCGATTCCGGCGGCTATCAGGTCATGTCGCTGGCGCCGTTGCGCAAAGTCACCGAGGCCGGCGTGACGTTCCGCTCGCATCTCGACGGCGCCATGGTCGAGTTGACGCCGGAACGCGCGGCGGAAGTGCAGATTCTGCTCGCCGCCGACATTGCCATGCAACTCGACGAATGCGTGCAGCTTCCCGCCGAGCCGGCCGATATCGACCGCGCCATGAGACTGTCATTGCGTTGGGCCGAGCGCTGCAAGCGCGCTTTCGAAAAAGCGCCGGCCGGCCGGGCGCTATTCGGGATCGTGCAGGGCGGCGACGACGAGCAGCTGCGCGAGGAGAGCGCGCGGGCGCTGATCGAGATTGGGTTTGACGGCTATGCGATCGGAGGGCTCGCAGTCGGCGAGAGCGAGGAGGTGATGCTGCGCATGGTCGCCACGACGGCGCCGGCATTACCGGCCGAGCGCCCGCGTTATCTGATGGGCGTCGGCACGCCTTCGGATATTCTCAATGCGATCGGCCGTGGCATCGATATGTTCGATTGCGTTTTGCCCACACGCAACGGCCGCCATGGGCTAGCCTTCACCCGCTTCGGCCCGATCAATCTCAAGAACGCGCGCCACGCCGACGATCCGCGCCCGCTCGATCCGCAAAGCCGCTGTGCCGCGGCGCGCGATTTTTCGCGCGCTTATCTGCACCATCTATTCAAGGCCAATGAAGCTCTCAGCGGGACGCTATTGTCGATCGTCAACCTGTCCTACTACCAGGATCTCACCGCTGGCGCGCGCGAGGCCATCGCGCAGCGCCGGTTCGCCGATTACCGCGCCGAAATTGAACAACAATGGGCGGCGAAGCGGGATTTGGGGTGAAGAGATTGAATAGGCGCGTCATTGCGAGGAGGCCAACGGGCGACGAAGCAATCCAGGGTTCGAGCACCTATTGCTGGAGTTGCTTCGCTTCGCTCGCAATGACAATAAAAAGCGCCGGCCCGATACGCAGGCCGGCGCAATCACACATATTCGATGAAGTAACTCCGCTGGCGCCGTTGCAGCGCCGCCAGCGCGTTGCGAAGAGGCGTTTACCCTTTGACCACCTGTCCGCGGATCTCGCCGCCTTTATTGGCGTCGGTGTGAACGTTGGCGTACAGCATGCCCTTCTGCAGATCGTCGGCCTGGGCATCGGTCAACGTGGCCTGCCCCTTGAACGGGCTGGTCAGGTTCTTACCCTTTTCCGAAATCCAGATTTCCACGCCCGCGTTCTTGCCGGCTTCGGCCGGGCCATGGAAATGCGACGCCGTTGCCGGGCCGGACAGGCCGGAGAAACTGCCCTCCCAGCTCAGCACCTTGGTGGCGGGGTCATAGCTAGCGGTGAGCGTGCCTTTGCCGGCGGTTTGAACCGGCGGGACTTCACTCGCGCCATTCATATCGGCTTTGAACTTCATGGGCGCGGCCTGGCCTGGCTTGGCCGAGGTCAACAAAACGGCGCCTGCGGCGCTGCCTGCCGCATAACCCAATACTGACCGGCGACTGAATTTTTGGTGCATCTGATCCTCCCTGGATGCGCGCTTGTACAATGACATCACAAACACCGAAGTTCCTGCTGTTATTGCCTGTGCGGCGTGGTGCCGTCACCGCGCGATAAGCCGCTATACCAAATTTTACTGCAAAGACATGTGTTTAAGCGGCTTTGATAATCCACAGATTAAACAAAAGCATAAGTGAAGCAAATGCGGCCAGCTCATGCACGGTAGCACGCGGACGTCTCCGCGCCTCATGCGACGGCGGCAAGCGTGACCTCGATCGAGGTCTCAAATTCGGTGCCGCAATCGTCACAAGCCCAAAAGTGATCGATCCGGCCGGCGAGATCGAAGCGTGACTGTTCGGCCACCAGCAAACGGCTGCCGCAATGCGGGCAATTCGGCCGCTTTGGTCGCTTACGACTTTCTGCCGACGGCCAAGCGAGAGGCAGGGGCGCGATCATCATCTCTCTCCACGAATCCCTCACCGAACCCTTGCTGGCGCGAAGGTTGCACGTCGGGATGGCGTGACCGCGACGCCGCCATGAAAGTCTTGTGGCCACTGATGGCGGCAACAAAGCAAAGGGCCGGCGGCACAAAGGCCGGCGCGGTGCCGCTCAGTAGGACGACGTGTTCGTGTCGATGGTCACGCAGTTGGTGCGGCCGGACAAAACGCAATCTTCTATTTTTTGATTTGAATAAAGTTCGCGGGTCAAAATCCATCCGATAACGAACAGCACCACCACGACGCCGAGCGCCACCAATGAGGCGCGGCGATTGGTATTGTCCCGACTAGAGTCACGCTTATCGTTTTCGGCCACGGCTCGCCACGTGCAAGGGGTTTCAATATCCGGCGATTATGGTGAGCCCGCAGGGATTTGAACCCTGGACCCCGTGATTAAAAGTCACGTGCTCTACCGACTGAGCTACGGGCTCGAACGCGTTGAATGCGTGCTCCTTATGTGGGGTTCGCGCGCTTTCCGCAAGCCGCCCAATGCCAAACCGGTCATCACCTGCCGTCCCGGCGTCAAAACCCAGCGGGGTGATCTAATCTGCAACAGTCGGTGCCGCGCTTTTTTATGCCGGCTTTGCTACATTGTGCCCCTCATCGCCGAAGCAGAGCCGAAATACAGGAACCGCCCATGGCAATCGTCAACCGCGTCGCCGACCTGCACAACGAAATCAAGGAATGGCGGCGGGATTTCCACGCCCATCCGGAACTGCGCTATGACGTGCACCGCACCGCCGATTCGGTCGCCGAAAAGCTCAAGAGTTTCGGCTGCGACGAGGTCGTTCCCGGCATCGGGCGCACCGGCGTGGTCGGCGTCATTCGCGGCCGCAAGGCCGGTAGCAAGGTGGTCGGGCTGCGCGCCGATATGGACGCGCTGCCGCTCGAAGAAGAAACCGGCTTGCCTTACAAATCGACCGTTCCCGGCAAGATGCATGCTTGCGGCCATGACGGCCATACCGCGATGCTGCTCGGCGCCGCCAAATATCTCGCCGAGACGCGCAACTTCGCCGGCACCGCGGTGGTCATTTTCCAGCCGGCGGAGGAGGGCGGCGCTGGCGCGCTCGCCATGGTCAAAGACGGGCTGATCTCGCGTTTCGGCATCCAGGAAGTCTACGGCATGCACAATTATCCCGGCCTGCCGGTCGGCCAGTTCGCCATCCGCCCGGGCGCGATGATGGCCGCCGCCGATCATCTCGCCATCGAGATCGAGGGCAAGGGCGGGCACGCGGCGCGGCCGCATCTTTCCATCGACACGATCCTGGTTGGCGCGCAGATGATCAACCAGCTGCAGTCGATCGTGGCGCGCAATGTCGATCCGCTGGAATCCGCGGTGGTCTCGGTCTGCATGTTCCAGGCCGGTCACACCGACAATGTCATTCCCCAGCACGCGCTTCTTCGCGGCACCGCGCGCAGCCTCACGCCGGACGTGCGCGAGCTGTTGCATAAGCGGATCGGCGAGGTGGTCGAGGGCACCGCCCGCATGTATGGCGCCTCGGCCAAGGTCACCTACACCAACGGCTATCCCGTCGTCGTCAATCACGAGCGGCAGACCGCCTTCGCCGCCGATGTCGCGCGCGAAATCGCCGGCAAGGACAAAGTCGATATCGACGTGCCGCCTGTGATGGGCGCGGAGGATTTCGCCTTCATGCTGCAGGAGCGGCCGGGCGCCTTCATCTTTGTCGGCAACGGCGACAGCGCCGGCCTGCATCATCCCGCTTATGATTTTAACGACGAGACGATCCCGGTCGGCACCTCGTATTGGGTGCGGCTCGCGGAGACCGCGCTGGCGGGGTGAGGGCGGTTCCTCATTGCGAGCGCAGCGAAGCAATCCAGTCACAGGTCTCACTGGATTGCTTCGTCGCCCCAATGGGGCTCCTCGCAATGACGAGATGGATTTAACTGCTACTGCACCGGCTCGGCGGTGTCGGCCGGCAGCTTCGGCGGATCCGCAATGACCTCGGTGATGGCGCGGCGCTGCGGCAAGAGAGCAACCGTCTTGGCGGTGAGCTTGGTCGCGACGGGGGCGATCCTGGCCTCAACTTCGCGCCAATAGGCGAAGCTGTTGAAGCGGGTGCCCTCGATCACCGCGAGCGCGACCGCCGCGACGAAGGGCAGGCTCTGCACCACAAGCACCCACGCAAAAATATTGATCTCGCGGACCTGCTTGTAATTGGTGGCGACGAGCGTGATCGCGCCGACCAAGAGCAAGCCGCCGATCACAGCTTCCCAGAAGGCAGGGAAGTCCGGCCCTTTGCGCGAGGCGCCGCCCTTGGCGGTGCGCAGGAACGGCATCCGCTCGAGGATCACGCCCATGCCGACCGCGCGCGCCACCGTCCATTGCAGCGCCATCGCCGCGGCGACCGCGCCGACCATCTGCCCCGGCGAGGCGCGCACGCGCAGCCGATACAAAGCGGCGAAATGCGCAACCGAAACGGTAAACGCGGCGATGATCGGAATGGTCAAGATGCGATCCGGCACCGCGATATTGGCGAAAGCAACGACGGGCACCCAGACGATGTTGAGAAGCGCGACCACAACTCCGATCGCTTCCGCGCCCAGCCAGTTGAGCCAGCCGATCGCATATTCGCGTTTCTGCTCGCGCGTGAGCCCGTCGGCCCAGGGCAACAGACGGCGCCAATGCTTGCGCAGCAGCTGCGATCCGCCGAATGCCCAGCGGTGGCGCTGGCGCTTATAGAATTCGAACGTGTCGGGCAGGAGCCCGTGGCCGTAGCGGCGATTGGTGTAATGCGCGAGCCAGCCGTGTTCGAGGATCGCCAGCCCGAGATCGGTATCTTCGACGATGGTGTCGCTCGACCAGCCGCCGACGTCCTCGATCGCCGCGCGGCGAATGAGGCACATCGTGCCGTGCATGATGATGCCGTTGAACTCGTTTCGCTGCACCATGCCGATATCGAAGAAGCCCGCATATTCCGCGTTCATGGCGGTGTGCAGCGGCGTGCGATCGCCGTCGCGATGATCCTGTGGCGACTGCACGAAGCCGACGCGACTGTCGGCGAATAGCGGCACGAGGTTGGTCAGCCAGTCGGCGCTCACGACATAATCGGCGTCGATAGTGCCGATGATCTGCGCATCAGGCGCGGTGTGCGAGGCCGCCAGCCGCAGCGCGCCGGCCTTGTAACCAGTGAGTTGATCGGCGCGGACGAATTTGAAGCGCTCGCCGAGCGCGAGGCAGTGCTCCTCGATCGGCCGCCACAGCGCCGGGTCGGGCGTGTTGTTGACCACGACCACGCATTCGAGATTGGGATAATCGAGCCGCGCCACGGCATCGAGGCTCGATTTGAGCATATCCGGCGGCTCGCAACAGGCCGGCACATGGATCGAGATTTTCGGGGCAAACGGCTCCGGCACGAGTGGCGGCGCGTTGGCAAGCCGGCGCGGCCCGCGGCCGAAGGCAATGGCCGCGATCTCTTCGAGGCGCGCCAGCGCGATCGCGACCAGCGGCACCAAGAGCACGATGCCAAATCCCAGCGCGAATGCGGCGCCGGGCACGAAATAATGGCCTTTCCAGAACGCGACGATGGCGGCAAACCAAGCGCCGACGGCATTGGCGGAGGCCGCGAGCATCAGCCCCTGCGTGGCGCTGGCGCCGGCGAGCGCCAAAATCGGCAGCGACAAGAGCACGCCGAACAACACTGCCAATCCGGCGCGCTTTAAATAGTCCGGATCGGTGATCGTGCCGGTCCAGGCAAACTTGGCCTGGCGCGAGGCGTCGAAAAGTCCCCAATAGGGACCGACGCCGCCTTCCATGGTCTTCCACGGCTGGTCGATGGCTTCGACGATGTTGTAGTCGATGCCATAGGCTTGGGCGCGGGTGACGAAATCGCGCAGAACCTGCGCCTGCTCCATGCGCCCCGGCTCGGCATCGTGGAAATTATAGCCGGCGCTGGGCCAGCCGAATTCGGCGATGACGATCCGCTTGCCCGGATGCATCTGGCGCAGCCGGTCATAGAACTCGATCGTGTGGTCGACCGCGCGGGAGGCGTCGAAACCCTCCCAGTAGGGCAGAATATGCGCGGCGATGAAGTCGACGGCCGAGGCAAGCTCCGGATGATCGATCCAGACCGTCCAAATTTCGCCTGTAGTTACAGGGACTGGGCTCGACCGCTTAACCTTTTGGATGAGCTCTATTAGCGCCGGCACGGTCATTTCGGCGCGGAGTGTGGTCTCGTTGCCGACGACAATGGCATCGACGTTGCTGTAGTGCCGGGCGAGGTCGAGGGCCGAGCGAATTTCCCGCTCGTTGCGGGCCCGGTCCTTGTCGATCCAGGCGCCGACCGTGACTTTAAGGCCGAATTCGGCGGCAATCGGCGGCACGAGTTCAGCGCCGCCAGTGGCCGAATAGGTCCGGATAGCGTGGGTGTAGGGGGCTATGCTCCGCAGGTCGGACCGGATCTGCTCAGCCGTCGGGCGCGCGCCCCGGTCAGGATGCGAGGAATCGGCAAACGGTGAATATGAAATGCTGGCGAGTTGCCGGGTGACGTCGGGGGCGTTCCCCACCGGTCTCAGCAAAACCCAAATGCCGGCATGCACGCACGCAACTAGCGCGAGCACGGCAGCGACGGTGCGCATGGACTCCCAACCACGCGGGGCAAACCACACAGGCCCGAACCTGCCCCCAGGTTCGACGATGGTCGTAAGGGTGAGGCTAACCTTGCAACGGCAAAGCTAAATTAGCGACGGCCAATGGCGAATTCAAGACAGCATAGTGCGCAAGGCGGCGCGCAAACGTCATTTTTTTGAGGGGGCGCTCTGGCAGCGGCCGGGCTACCGGGTTGTGGTCGGATTCTGCGCCGAGGCGGCGGGCGGCGGCGCAGCCGGGAGCGCCGGATTGATCCAGCAAGCATGCACCCGCCCGTTCAGGCTATCGGCCGCTTTCGGATCGATCGTATTGGCGTGCAAAACCAGGCAGCGGAATGTCACCTGGATATGGCCGCTCGGGCAGCCGAAGCGGTCGTAAAGGTCCAGGTGGCGAAAGGCGGTATCGAGGTCATCACGCCACAAAAGGCTCACAACGCGCCGGCCGAGCCAAACACATTCCGGATTACCCGCCGGCCCGTTGAGGACGCGCTGCGCTTCGGTAAATTCGTCGATTTTCTGAGTTTCCTTGGTGCCGTCCTTGGCGTTGTCCTTGGCGCCGTCCTTGGCGCCGTCCTTGCCGCCGTCCTTGGACCCTTCTTTGGCGCCCTCTTTCGGCGGCGCCGATTGCTGGTCCGCTGGCTTGGCATCGTTATTCTGGGCCAAAGCTACGGAGTTTCCAGGCCCGATAGGGGCGGTGGCAACCAGCCACAGGGCCGCGCATGATCCGGCGGCAAAATTGAGTACACGGTACGACATAGTCCCCTTGTTGCGTTGGACTGGAGAGAAGCTGAAAGCGACGTTTCCCAAAAGTTTATTTGACCGGCGGTTTCTGCCGCCTTGTGACGATCGATTGGGCCGCCATTGCGGCGGCCGTCATACAGAATGACGCGGTGACCACAGCCCAAGTCCGGCCTTTTGTCCAGCGCGCACAGGGCCCACTTTGCCACCCGTTGGGCCGCCACTTGGCATCGTGCTTGGCTTGGCGCTTGGCTTGGCGGTCGCCCAAGGCTAAGCGGGATGCGTGCTTCGTCCGACACAACCAAATTCGCTCACCGCAGCGATCGCCTGTTACGCCACCACCGCCCTCGCGATCTTCTTTGCGTGGTGGTGGCTCGGCGCGCCGCTGCGTCTGCCGCCTTCGCCACTTGCTACGGGCGGCAAGCTCTCTTGCGTCTCCTACGCCCCGTTCCGTCGCGACCAAGATCCGCTGGTTGAGACGACGCATGTCGATGCGCTG
>DASXJB010000177.1:0-1582 GCA_036497645.1 Xanthobacteraceae bacterium | reverse complement strand
CTCGGGCTGCCGCTGGCCGCGATGGAGAAGCTCAACGGCAAGCCGTTCAAGCTGATGGGTTTCGACAAGGGCATGGCGGCCGTCACCGACTGGAACGGCGGCGCGCTCGGCCTGTTGACCGACGGCTGCCGGATGACGGTGCAGTTCAAGCCCGACCCGAAGGCGCCGGCTGCCGCGCTCGAAGCCGCCGGCAGCGACAAGGAATTCGCCTCCGGCGATGCCGCCATCCGCGCCACCAAGCCGACGGTCGGCGAGATCATCGTGGGTTATTATTGACCCGGCGTGATTGCAGTTGACTTAAGCGGCGTATCGGATGAGTTCGTGCTCGAAGTATTTTCGAACGCGATCGGGGGATTTCTGGATGCGGCGCGATTGAGCGAGGATCGTGCGTTTGAGCTCGCTCTGATCGCGAGGCGGGATACCGCGCTGGATGGCGCCCTTCAAATCGCCATTGAAGTACTCGCTGGGATTCAGCTCGGGCGAGTACGGCGGCAGGTAAAAGACCTCGATTCGTTTCGCGTTTTCCGCTAGCCAGCCCTTCACCGGCTTCGCCTTGTGTACGTTCAGATTGTCGAGGATCAAAAACACCTTGCGCTTGGCGTCCTTGGTCAGACGGCGCATGAACAGGATCAGCCGCTGCGGCGTGATGCCGCCAGCATAGATCATGAACCGCACCTTGCCCTGATTGGTCACCGCCGCGATCAGTGACAGGCTCTTGCGGCGTGCCGGAATCTTGATGATCGGTGTCTGGCCGCAGGGTGCATAGCCGCGGTGCCGGCTCTCGTCGCTGCGAACGCCAGTCTCGTCGCCCCAGCAGATCTCTGCCTTTTCCCGCTTCGCGCGTGCGACAATCTTCGGATACTCACGCTGCAGCCAGAGCTTTACGGCCTCATCGTCGCGTTCATACGCGCGTCGCGCCGCCTTCTGCGGCGTGTAGCCCCAGCGCGCCAGATACTCGCCGACAGCGCGAACCGACAACCGCACGCCAAAACGCATCCGAATCAGCTCGCGGACCGCAGCGCGCGTCCAGAGCGCAAACGGAAGCTGCAGCTGATCCGGAAATTTCCCGCAGATCAGATTCTGTGCCGAGCGCTCGTCCTTGGCCGATAGAGCACGCTTCGACCCTTTCGGCCGGCCACCGCGCGGCAAAACCTCAAGCCTTTCCGGCTCGTCGCTTAATTTTTTCAAAAGCGTCGAGCAGTAGGTCCGCGCATACCCCGTGATCGCACTGATCTCGACCATCGTCTTGCCCATTGCTCGCAACTCGACAAGCTGTCGGCGAAGCTCCAAACGAGCATCCGTACTGGCTCGACGACGGTCTTTGCGAATCATCAATCAACTATGCTGTGCACCAAACAAAATGTCAATTAGTTATATGCCGGGTCAATAATCAAATGGCCTCACCGCATTCGCCTGAATGCTACTTCGACAACGTGCCGTACGCGATCACCATATCGCCCTTGATATTGCCGAACCAAAGCAGCGCCAGTTTTTCCCCCGATCGCGCCATCGTAATGGTCCCATCAGGGCATCGGCCACCCTTGTCGGCGGCGCCTTTCGTAATGATTTCGATGAAGAAGAC
>DASXJB010000176.1:0-2082 GCA_036497645.1 Xanthobacteraceae bacterium | reverse complement strand
GATCACGCTCGCGGTATCCTTTGTCGGCGGCATGGTCATCGAACGGATTGTCATTCGCCCGGTTGAAAATGCGCCGATTCTCACCGCGGTGGTCGTCACCATCGGTCTGCTTCTGATCTTCAACGCGACCGCCGGCTGGATTTACAGCTACACCTTGCAGGAATTTCCGAGTCCGTTTCCCGATCGCACCTTGTTCGGCGCGCTGATGACGACCCGCGACGTCGGCGTGATCGCGGTGACACTGGTGATGCTCGTCGCGCTGTTCTGCTTTTTCCGCTTCACCGCGACTGGATTGGCAATGCGCGCTGCCGCGCAAAATCCGGAATCGGCGCGTCTGTGCGGAGTTCGCGTCGGCCGCATGCTGGCGCTTGGATGGGGCTTCGCGGCGGCGATAGGCGCCGTCGCGGGCATCATGGTCGCGCCGGTTTTGTTTCTTGATCCGAACATGATGGGCGGCGTGCTGCTCTATGCCTTTACCGGTGCGCTGCTCGGCGGCATTACCAGTCCCGTTGGCGCCGTGATCGGCGGCTTGATCGTCGGCGTGACGGAAAACCTGGTCGGTACCTATCTGATCGCCAGTCAACTCAAACTGACGGTGGCGCTGATATTGATCATCCTTGTGCTGGTATTGAAGCCGAACGGTTTGTTCGGCACGGCGGTGGTGCGGCGAGTTTGAATATGGCCGAAACGTTTCCCGTCGACAGCACAGCAAAGCTCGCGATGGAGCGCGAGTCCGCAATGGGCTTTGCCGCGTGGCGCTGGGCCGGCACCGCCGCATTGATCGCAGTTGCGGTGGTGTTGCCTTTCACGTTGAGCAATTATCACGTCTTCGAACTGACCCAGGTGATGATCTACGCCATTGCCGTGCTCGGACTTAACATTCTCACCGGCTATAACGGGCAAATCTCGCTGGGTCATGGCGGCTTCTTCGCCGCGGGCGCCTACACCGCCGCCATTCTGATGCATCGCTATGGCGTACCCTATTGGGCGACGCTGCCGCCGGCGGCCCTGATCTGCTTCGCGCTCGGCGTGCTGTTCGGCTTGCCGGCGCTGCGCTTCGAGGGGCCCTATCTTGCGCTTGTCACCCTGGCGATGGCGGTCGCCATGCCGCAACTGCTCAAATATTTCGATAATTGGACCGGCGGCAAGCAGGGACTCGTTCTGGTCAAGCCGATGCCGCCGCCGGAGCTCGGCATAGACCGCGATCGCTGGCTGTATTTGTTCGTTCTCGTGGTTCTTTTGGTCGCGATCCGCATCGCCGCAAACCTGCTTAATGGCCGCACCGGCCGCGCTTTCGTCGCCGTCCGCGATCACCCGATCGCGGCCGCCGCCATGGGCATCAATATCGCCCGCTACAAAACGCTGGCGTTCGGCACCAGCACGCTGTTCACCGGGGTCGCCGGAGCGCTTGCCGCAATCGTGATCGGCTTTGTCGCTCCCGAAAGCTTCACCCTCTTTCTGTCGCTGTCGTTCCTGATAGGCTCGGCGGTCGGCGGTATCGCGACGATCGGCGGCGCCATTGTCGGCGGTTTTTTCATCGAGTTCGTGCCCAATTTCGCCAATGACATTTCCGATGCCGCGCCGTGGGCCATTTATGGATTGACGATGCTATTGTTCATGTACGTCATGCCGCGTGGCGTCGTCGGCACGCTCGGCCCTTGGTTCGCGCATGCAATGCAACAGTTTCGATCGGCGCGCCGCGCCGCGAAATGAGTGGGGAAAATGCAAAAGGAGGTTCGTCATGACAGCAAAGCGGACAATGCTAACGTGCCTGTGCGCCGCCGGCCTGATGCTCGCCGGCAACACGGTTTACGCGGCGGGCCAATATGGGCCCGGCGTTACCGACACCGAAATCAAGATCGGCAATACAAATCCCTATAGCGGGCCAGCCTCAGCCTACGGGATCAACGGCAAAGTCCACGCCGCCTATTTTGCCATGATCAACGAAAAGGGCGGCATCAACGGCCGCAAGATCAACTACATCACCCGCGACGACAGTTATAGTCCGCCGAAGACGGTGGAGCTGGTGCGCCAGATGGTCGAGCAGGACCAGGTGTTCTTGCTATTCGGCACGCTGGGCAC
>DASXJB010000175.1:0-15697 GCA_036497645.1 Xanthobacteraceae bacterium | reverse complement strand
CGATCGCAGCGAGCACGTCGCCTGGTTCTGCAGGCGGCGTGGAATATTCGATGTCGCTGCTCACGCGCGACCAATGTACCTGCCCTACGCTGGCATGATGCGCGTAGGTAACGACCGCATTCGTCAGCTTGATTTCCGCATCGGCGAGATCTGCCGGAGTGCCCAGCACCGCGAAATTCGGCACCGGATAATCCGCCGGATCGAGCCCGTCGGCATCGACATGGCGCAGGTAGCCGATCGCCGCCGTAGCGCGCGCATTGGGCTTGCCGTCAGCGATCCACAACGGCGCGTAATTGCGGCTGGAATAGAAAGCCTCGATCTGCGTGCGATCCTTCTTGCTGCCGATGATGCGATCGAACTTGCCATTGCCGAGTTCGCGCAGCTGTTCGGCAATCGCTGCATCCGGTCCCGGCGCGACAGGCGCGGCCGCAGTCGCGGGCGCCGCTTCGGGACTCGCTGTGGCGGGCGCGTTGGTTACAGCGGTGTCGCTGGGTTTGGCATCGGCGGGCTTTGTTTCCGCAGGCTTGCCTTCCGCGGCGGATTTGGCGCCTTCACCCGGCTGGGCGGCATCGGTTGAAGGCGAGGGCTTGGCGTCAGGCTTGGCTTCGCCGCCAGCCGATTGGGCCGCTTGGCCGGCAGGGGCAGCGGCAGGCGCGGGAGTGGTGTCGGAGGCCGCCGCGGGCTTGTTTGCGTTGTCCGCTTGCGACTCCTGAGGCGGCGTCGCGCTGGCGTCAGCGGCCGGGCCGTTTTCAGAACCGGCAAACGTTCCGGTGCTGGGTAGCGCGAGCAGGAGAGCAATGGCGGTCGAAGCTAGCAAACGATCGACGCGAATTCCCGGCATTGCAAATTCTCCTTCCCAGCCTGCGCGGAGCGAAGCTTTACTACTCGACGATGATTGGCCTCAATTTATGGCAGAAACCGCAGCAGGGCTGGTGGCGGCGGCACTCTACGCGAGCCAAATTACGCGAGCCAAGCGATTTTGTCCTGTGGCGGCCGCAAACGCCGCGGTGGAGGAGGCGAATTTCGGCACCTGTCGCTCTGCGGCCACGGTTCGCTATCTATCTCGCGCCACTCACGAATTAGGGGCGCTGCCGGATATCTTGTGGAAGTCGGGCATGGCAAATTTGTTACCGCGCCGTGACCGGCGGGATCGCAAAACGCCGGGAAACATCGCGGCACCCGGCGCCAATATCGAATCACGTCAAGCGATGCTGGGGGAGGAAAAAGATGAACGTCATGCGCCTGCTGTCGTAGCCTTCGTTGCCGGGATTTTTGCAGGACATTTTGCAGAACCTAATTTTTGCATGACCTATGTTTTGCAGGACTTGTTTTTGTAGGACTTGCGGCTATGCCGGCGCGGACGCAATCGCGCGCCCGCTCCGACGCCGTCACCGAACGGAGCCTGTTTGATCAATTTGAAAGACGGCCGGGAAGTCGCAAGTCCATGATTACTTTGCCGACCGGACAGCATAAGCTACAGCTCGTGCTCGGCGGTTGGTCGCACATTGCGCACACGCTGCCGGTTATGTCGAATGTCATTACCGTCACGGTGCGTTGACAACGCCACCGCCGGCCGCGGGGGTTCATAATGGCCGCTCTCGATCCCGCAGACGTATTGATCGAACTGTGGAGCGATGCGGGGCTCGACGACGAGGCTTTGGAGGACATCGCCTTCACCGGCAGCGAGCCGGTGTTGCCGTCCTCATTTGCGGTCGGAACGGCAGCACAGGCCACGATCGGCGCCGCGGCTCTTGCCTCAGCCGAACTCTGGCGGCTGCGTACCGGGCGCCGCCAGCGCGTAACCGTCGCAATGCGTAACGCGGCGATCGAATTCCGTAGCGAGCGTTACCTGCGCGTCGATGGCAAGGATCCTGATGATCACCACGATCAAATCGCTGGGCTATACCGCTGCGGCGACGGCCGTTGGGCGCGGCTGCATACTAATTTGCCGCATCATTGCGACGGATTGCTTCAACTTCTCGGCTGCAAGCACCATAAAGCCGCGGTGCAGCGCGCGCTGGAGCAATGGCCGGCGCAGGCGCTCGAAAGTGCCGCTGCCGAGGCCGGTCTCGTGGTCACCGCGTGCCGGTCTTTCGCCGAATGGGATGCTCATGCGCAGGGCCGTGCCGTCGCCAGCTTGCCATTGTTCAGTATCGAGAAAATCGGCGAGGCGCCAGCCTTGACGTTGTCGCCTGGCCAGCGCCCGCTGTCCGGTATCAAAGTGCTGGAATTGACCCATGTCATCGCCGGCCCGGTGAGCGGCCGGGTTCTCGCCGGCCACGGCGCCGATGTGCTGCTCGTCACCGCCGCGCATCGACCGTCGATGCTGCCGCTCGTCATCGATACCGGCAGAGGAAAACTGTCGACCCAAATCGATCTACGTCAGCCGGACGGCCAGGAAACGCTCGCGGCGCTGGTGCGCGAAGCGGACGTATTCATTCAGGGCTATCGGCCCGGTGCCGTCGCCGCGCATGGATTCGGCCCGGAGGAGCTCGCCCGCCTCCGACCGGGGATCGTCTACGCCTCACTGTCCGCTTACGGCCACGACGGTCCTTGGGCGCCGCGCCGCGGCTTCGATTCGCTCGTCCAGACAGCGAGCGGACTAAATCTGGCCGAAGCGGAGGCGTTCGGTTCGTCCGAGCCGAGACCCTTGCCGGCGCAGGCGCTCGACCACGCGAGCGGCTATCTCTTGGCCTTCGCGATCATGGCGGCGCTCAAGCGCCGCGCCGAGCAGGGCGGTTCCTGGCACGTACGGGTCTCGCTCGCACAAACCGGTCACTGGCTCCGCCAGCTCGGCCGTATCGACGGCATGCATTGCCGCGATCCCGGCTTCGACGATGTGCGCGATCGTTTGCACGAGACGCCGTCCGGCTTTGGTCTCCTGACCGCCGTGCGCCACGCCGCGGAAATGTCGGAAACGCCGCCGCATTGGGCACGCTCGAGCGTCCCGCTCGGAACGCATGCCCCGGCTTGGAGCGATTGAGACCCGCTCATAGGCCGTGTCATGCGCCGTGTCATACGCCGTGTCATGCGCCGTGTTCTTGAGCCGTGCTCTTGCGGCTGCGTCCATGTTGCGCCACATCAGGCGCGAATAAATCCTTAGTCCCGCAGATCAGACCCACGCATGAGCAAGATTGCGAGCAAATCCGCCGTCAAACGGGCCATTCGATCCAGTTCGGCTGGCCGTCCCCATCTGCCGGAATGGAATCTCGACGATCTCTATCGCGGCCTCGAGGATCCGGCGATCAAACGCGATCTCGACCGCATCGACGGCGAATGCGCCGCTTTCGAGGATGCTTACAGGGGCAAGCTCGCAGGCTTTGCCGCCGCTGCCGATGGCGGCGCCGCATTGGCCGCGGCGGTGCGGCGCTATGAAGCCATCGACGATCTCATGGGCCGGCTTTCCTCCTTTGCCGGTCTTATCCACGCCGGCAATACGCTTGATCCCGCCCGCACCAAATTTTACGGCGACGTTCAGGAGCGGCTCACGGCGGCCTCGATCCATCTGTTGTTCTTCACGCTAGAACTCAACCGCATCGACGACGCGATTCTGGACAAGGCCATGGCCGATTCCGCGCTCGGCCATTACCGGCCCTGGCTCGAAGACGTGCGCCGGTATCGGCCTTATCAGCTCGAAGATCGCGTCGAGCAGCTGTTTCACGAAAAATCGGTGACCGCTTATTCGGCGTGGAATCGGCATTTCGATGCGACGATCGCCAATTTGCGGTTCAAGGTTGGGGGAAAATCGCTAGCCATCGAACCGACGCTCAATTTTCTTCAGGACCGGTCGGGCGTGAAGCGCAAGGCGGCGGCGCAAGCGCTCGCGCACACGTTCAAGGACAATATGCAGCAGTTTGCGCTGATTACCAATACGCTGGCCAAGGACAAGGAAATTTCAGACCGCTGGCGCGGCTTTGCCGACATCGCCGACGAGCGGCATTTGTCCAACCGGGTCGAGCGCGAAGTTGTCGACGCGCTGGTCAGCGCGGTCCGCGCCGCTTATCCGCGGCTATCGCATCGCTATTACGCGCTCAAAGCCAGATGGTTCGGCAAAAAGCGGCTGCCGCATTGGGATCGCAACGCGCCGCTGCCGCAAGTGCCGATGCGCGACGTGCCCTGGAACGAAGCCAAGAATACAGTGCTTGCCGCGTATCGCGCATTCTCGCCGAAGATGGCGGACATTGCCGCGCGCTTCTTCAGTGAGCGCTGGATCGACGCGCCGGTGCGTCCAGGCAAGGCCCCGGGCGCGTTTTCGCATCCGACCACGCCGTCGGCGCATCCTTATGTGCTCCTGAACTATCAAGGCAAGCCGCGCGACGTGATGACGCTCGCGCATGAGCTCGGCCATGGCGTGCATCAGGTGCTCGCGGCCCCCAACGGCGCCCTGATGGCTCCGACCCCGCTGACACTTGCGGAGACTGCGAGCGTGTTCGGCGAAATGCTTACGTTCCGCAAATTGCTGGCGGCAACGCGCAACAAAAAAGAGCGCAAAGCGATGCTCGCCGCCAAGATCGAGGACATGATCAACACTGTGGTGCGGCAGATCGCGTTTTACACGTTCGAACGCGTCGTCCACACCGAACGCAAGAACGGTGAATTGACCGCGGCGCGGATCGGCGAGTTATGGGTACAAGTGCAGCACGAAAGTCTCGGCCCCGCGATCGAGCTCAAGCCTGGCTACGAGACATTCTGGTGCTACATCCCGCATTTCATTCATTCGCCGTTTTACGTTTACGCCTATGCTTTCGGTGATTGCCTGGTGAATTCGCTTTATGCGGTCTACGAGAACGCCGCGGAGGGTTTTGCCGAACGTTATCTGGCCATGCTCGCCGCCGGCGGCACCAAGCATCATTCCGAACTCTTGGCGCCATTTGGGCTGGATGCCCGCGACCCGGCATTCTGGCAACGCGGGCTTGGCGTCATCGAGCGGCTGATCGACGAGCTCGAGTGTCTGGATACATGAGGCCAATCAAGCTATGGCAATGGCGCCGAGAGTTTGGGCGAAGTGACAGGCACGGACCGGTGACGCCGGGCCCCTTATAAAAAGCGATTTATGGCGAAGCGCGAACAATCCGACCGCGAAAAGAATCGCTTCTCCGCCCGGGCGGCGCGCTATGCGCGCGTGTCCGCCAACGTTGGCGGCGTCGCGGCGCGCTATGCCGGCCGGCGGCTCCTCGGCGGCGAGCCCGATCGCGCCAGCGAGGCGAGCGCATTGTCGCTGGCGCTCGGCCGGCTCAAAGGGCCGCTGATGAAGGTCGCGCAATTGATGGCGACCATTCCCGACCTGTTGCCGCCGGAATATGCCGCCGAATTGCAGAAGCTCCAAAGCGAAGCGCCACCGATGGGCTGGGCCTTCGTCAAGCGCCGCATGATGGCGGAGCTCGGCGCCGGCTGGGAAAGCAAGTTTGCGAGCTTCGAGCATCATCCGGCTGCCGCCGCTTCGCTCGGTCAGGTTCATCGCGCGCGCTCGCTCAACGGCAAGGCGCTCGCTTGCAAGCTGCAATATCCCGACATGCAGTCCGCGGTCGAAGCCGATTTGCAGCAGCTGGAATGGCTCTTGGCGATCCGCCGCCGCTTCGACCCGGCGATCGACACCAGCGAAATCGCCAAGGAGATCGGCGCGCGCGTGCGCGAGGAGCTGGATTACCGGCGCGAGGCGAAGCATGTCGCGCTGTACCGCGAAATGCTCGATGACGTCGACATTGTGCGCGTGCCGCGCGCCTGGCCCGAGCTCTCGACCGGCCGGCTGCTGACGCTCGACTGGCTCGACGGTACCCGCATGCTCGCCCACAAGAACGACCCGCTTGCGGCGCGCAACGCGCTCGCCAAGGCGATGTTTACCGCCTGGTGGTTTCCGTTCAGCCGCTTCGGCGTGATCCACGGCGATCCGCATCTCGGCAACTACTCCGTTTTTCTCCGCGACGGCGCGCCGGCCGGCATCAATCTTCTCGATTATGGCTGCATCCGCATTTTCGCGCCAAAATTCGTGCGCGGCGTCGTCGACCTCTATC
Source organism: Xanthobacteraceae bacterium (assembly GCA_036497645.1). GTDB lineage: Bacteria > Pseudomonadota > Alphaproteobacteria > Rhizobiales > Xanthobacteraceae > BOG-931. Next base: position 9,686 of record DASXJB010000175.1, on the reverse strand, counting down.
ACGGGCTGTTGCGCGGCGAGAACGATCTGGTCGTGCACGCTTACGAGACTTGGGGATTCCGCAAGCTGTCGCGCGACCTGATCGACACGCTCAACATCTGGGCGCGCTTCATCTATGCGCCGCTGCTTGACGACCGGGTGCGCACGATCGCCGACGGCGTCGCGCCCTCCGAATACGGCCGCCGCGAAGCATTTCGCGTGCATCAGGCGCTCAAGCAAAAGGGGCCGGTGACGGTGCCGCGCGAATTCGTGTTCATGGACCGCGCCGCAATCGGGCTTGGCGCCGTGTTCCTGCATCTGCGCGCGGAGCTTAACTTCTATCGCCTTTTCAACGAGGCGATCGAACGCTTTTCCATGGAGCGCGTCGGCAAGCGCCAGGCGGCGGCGCTCGCTAAGGCCGGATTATAAAATCTTCCCGTTGCCGCAGATCGCAGCGGATTTCAATGGGGCTTCTCGGGCTGCTCGTGTGCTTGCGGACCCGGTCTATTTGTCCAATTCAGCGACCCCCAGAACAAAACGAAGAACAACGGGATTGCAATCTTCGAGAACCACCAGGCGATTTGATAATAGGCGGTGCGCCAATTGACCAAAGTGGCAAGCCGAGCGATCTCATTGGAGAAATCAAGTCTGTCAGGAGCGGCGCAGTCGACGTAGTGCATGAACGAATAAGAAATTTCGGAAACCCAAAGGCACAGTGCTGCTGCGGCGAGAGACAAGATGATGATCAAGATCGCCAGCCATCGAGGCCATCCACGATGATGAAAGACTCCGCCTTTTTCAGCGGCAAATGTTGTGGCGGCAACAACAATGCCGTCGAAGGCCAGCAGAGCTAATCCCTTTGAGTCGATTACGGTCAGAATGTCATAAAAAGTCTTTACGATCTCCGGCCCATGAGGCGGAATCATTTGTGTTCCGGCAGCGTGGAACAGTTCAATTTTCTGCAGTAAATCGCAGACCATATTCGCTGCCTCCGTGGCGATCCCAAAAACTCTTGTAGAACTGAATCGACGGCCTTGCAGCGTTAATATGACACGTTACAGACCAGTCGGTGTCTCGCCGCGCTCGCCAGCCCCACGCCTATAGGCGCAGCGTAAGATCGCTCTAGCAGCAGTCGCACTCAAAGCCTTCGAGCGCGACCAGTGCATTTTTCATAAATGCGGGCGGTAGGTCGTCTTCGGTCACTTGCGCCAGCGGCTTGAAGATCTTGAAATGATGCCGCCCCGCCGCCGTCCAGAACACCACATGCGTCTCGATCGGCGGACAGCCGGGGACATTGCACGCGACCTCCGATACCATCACCGTCTCGTCGTCAGTGAGCGCAAAGCGCACCTTCGTCCAGCCGCGCACGCGTGCGAGCGCTGCCGCGCGACCGGGGCTTTTCGTAGTAAAGCCAAGCATGGCAACCTAGACAAACCAACGTGCGAGGCGGGGTCAAGCCAGCCACCAACAGGGAAGGGAACCTAGGTCGTGGAGAAAGTACTGGCGGCAGTGCGGATCGGACCCAGCAGGACCGAGCTGCAGGAATTTCCCATGCCGGACATTCCGGAGGATGCCGCGCTGATGAAGATGGAAGTCGGCGGCATCTGCGGCACCGACGTCAAGCTCTACAAGCATCCGCCGTCGAACGCGCCGGTGATCATGGGTCACGAGAACATCGGCACCATCGCCAAAGCCGGACACGAATTCACCCGCCGCAAGGGGTTCAAGGAAGGCGATCTCGTCTTTGTCGAACACTATGTCAGCTGCGGGAAATGCGAGTGGTGCCATGCCGGGCAATATCGGCATTGCGAGAACACCAACTGGCGCACCAATCCCGACGCCATCCGCTATGGCTACACCTCGGCGGAACGGGCGCCGCATCTGTGGGGTGGCTTCGCCCAGTACGTCTACCTGCCGTGGAATGCGGTCGTGCATCACGTGCCGAAGGGCGTCACCCCGGAGCTCGCGGGATTGGTGACGCCAATGGCCAACGGCGTCGAGTGGTCCTTGTTCGACGGCGGCGTCGGCTACAATTCAACGGTGCTGATTCAGGGTCCCGGGCAACAGGGCTTGTCGCAGACCGTGATCTGCAAGCAAGCTGGCGCTTCGCTGATCATCGTCACCGGCACGTCCAAGGACAAAGCGCGGCTTGACGTCGCCAAGAAGCTTGGCGCCGATCACGTCATCGACGTCAACAAGGAGGATCCGCTCGCCCGCATCATGTCGATCACCGGCGGCAAGGGCGTCGATGTCTCGCTCGACTGCACCGCAGGCGCCGGCACCATTCCGATGCTGCTCGGTATCGAGGCGCTCAAACGCAAGGGCGGGGTGATCGTCGCCCAGGGTGAGATGGCGCAGTTCCCGAACTTCCCGCTGGAAAAGTTCACGGTGAAATTCATCACCATGAAAAGCGCGCGCGGTCACAGTTACAAGGCCTGCGAGCTGGCCTTGGCGCAGCTTGCCTCCAAGCGCTTTCCGCTCGAACTGATCACGACCCATCGCTTCGGACTCGACGAGGTCGATCTCGCCATCCGCTCAGTCGGCGGCGAGGGTGTTGCCGACGTGATCCACGCCTCGCTGATGCCGTGGCTGTGAAGGCCGGAGCCGCGCCTGTTCTCAGCGCGTACCCTTGAGCAATTGATAGTTTGCCGGATTGTCGGGACAGGCGGCGAATCCGCATGTATCGAAAGATGGCGAGACTGAAACTCAGTTGCAGCGACGAGGTCCGGCCTGACCGTATGGCAGGTCGAATAAAATGTCCGGGTTTTCCACAGAAGTCCGGCGCAAAATTGACCATCGCCGTCGCTTCATCATCGCGGCCAATTCCATCAAACAAACGTGTTCGCGCGTGAAACAGATTTATTTGCCTCAACTGCGGTGTTGTATTGCGCGTTTGCGCGCCCGCATGATGTGCTGCGCTCCGCCTGGGCTGGCAGTCTTTAATCGGATGGTAGCGCGGGCGAATCCTGCGTGTTCTGATCAGTGGCCGGTTGTTCGCTGGTGCCCTTCGCGATCGTCAACAGTTCGCTGGTACCCTTCGCGATCATCAACATCGCCTCGCCGATATACGTTAGATAGTCGAGTCCGGCTGGGGTAAGGACCAAGTCGCGCTTACGATCAAAAAGCTCGACGTCGAGCCATTTTTCAAGCGAGCTGATGCCGTGGCTAACTGCCCCCGGCGTTAGATTCAATTCCTGCGCGGCGAGTTTAAAACTGCCGCAACGAGCGGCGGCTTCAAAGAGTCGCAAGCCGTTTAGCGGCGGTATTAGCCCCATGGCGCGATGATTGGAATTCGTCGCGTTTTATTCCTGGTTTTTTTTATTACAGCTAGGATCAATCCGCATGTCTCACCGCATGTCTCAAAATCCGCGCGATTGTGCGCGGCGAGCGCCCGCTGGGCGCGGCAATCTCCATGCTATTCTCGCAAAGCGAGCGTTGTGTCGTGTTCGCAACCTGCAAATGGGGATCAAGGAGCCGCTACCGAATGCTGTGCGATGAAGCCAAGCAATTCTCCGTAAAGCGCCGCATGAATCAGATGAAAACCGCGTTCTGCGACGCCATCAAGTGTCACTCTCAGAATTTGGTCGCGCCATGAATTTCCATCCAACCTCAACATCACTCTGTGCTCAAATCGCCAGGTAATTTGCGGATACATCTGCGAAGGCAGCGTGCGACCTTCACGATCGGTGGTGAATGCGTAAAGGCCACTCTCGTTGCAGCGAAAAACGTATATGCGCTTCGCAGACGCCTGCGCGACGATTTTTGCGAGGTGTTTTTCTAAAACTGCACCACTTGGTCGACGCTGTTTCAAGTTTTCCTCACAATCGCGTTATTAATAAATTCATCGCGATTTCCTGCCGAGGCGATCTGAGCTCAGCAAAATTTATTCCCGTTTGACTTCGAGAGGCGTGACGGCGGATGTCTGCGCCACATCCGCTTTGCGTCCTTTAGGGGATTGAATACGGGAATATTGCGATGCGGGATGTGTCCCGGGAGTTCGCAGTTCGGCATGTGCCACAAACGCAGTTCTCGCTTGCTTTGGGAACAGTTCCGAGAAGCTCCGATTTCTGTAAAGCTGCTATAGCCGCACGCCAACAAGAGGTGCCCTCAATGGCTAGCGAGATGGCCAGCTACCGGGTTCGTATCAACGGGGTCGAGCGCACAATCGAGTCGTCGGATCCCGATCAGCCGCTGCTTTACGGCTTGCGCGGGCTGGGGCTCATCGCGACTAAATTCGGATGTGGTCTCGGCCAGTGCGGCGCCTGCAGCGTGCTCCTCGAGGGACGCCCAACGCGATCCTGCCTTGAGACGATTGCAAATGCGCAGGACAAGTCGGTCGTCACCCTCGAAGGGCTCGGATCGATTGCGGCGCCGCATCCGGTGCAGGCCGCTTTCATCAAAGAGCAGGTGCCGCAATGCGGCTACTGCACCAGCGGTATGATCATCAGCGCCGCCGCGCTTCTCGCTGAAAAGCCGAAACCGACAGAAGACGACATCCGCGCTGCGCTCGCCGGCAATCTCTGCCGGTGTGGAACGCATGTGCGCGTCATCCGCGCCGTGATGTCGGCCTCGGGACAGGGAGGCTGAGATGTCGGCATTTACAGCACCACTTGCAGCACGGGCGCTCACGCGCCGCACAATGCTCAAAGCCGGCGCGCTGACGGTGAGCTTCGCGCTCGCCAGTTTGCAAACCCGCGCCGAAGGCACCACGCCGGCGCCGCGAATGCTCGATCCCAATGAGCTGGATTCCTTCCTCGCCGTGGATGGCGACGGCACCGTGACGCTGTTTTGCGGCAAAGTGGATCTCGGCCAGGGTCTTCGCATCGCCATGCGCCAGATCGCCGGCGAGGAGCTCGGGATCGGCGTCGAGAAGATCAACTATGTCGAAGGCGACACCGCGCTCACGCCGGACCAGGGGCGGACGTCGGGATCAAACGGCATTCAGCGCGGCGGCATGCAGATCAGGCGCGCCGCGGCGACCGCGCGCGAGGCGCTTATCGCGCTTGCCGCGCAACGGCTCAACATGGCCGCCGAGGATCTTGTTGCAGCCGATGGCCAGGTCCGGCCCAAAAACGGCGAGGTGGGAATTCGTTTTGCCGACCTCATCGGTACCCGCAGCTTCAATCTCAAGCTCAATCCAAAAGCGCCGCTTAAAAATCCCGCGACCTACACATTGGTGGGCAGACCGCTGCCGCGGCCGGACGTGCCCGCCAAATGCGCCGGCACTTTCACCTATATGCAGGATTTCAATCTGCAGGACATGGTCCATGCGCGCGTGATCCGGCCGCCGGCGATCGGCGCCAAACTGATCGCGGTCGACGAAGCTTCGATCAAAAATCTCCCCGGCGCAAAGGTGGTGCGGATCAAGGATTTTCTCGCCGTCGTCGCCGATGACGAATGGACAGCGGTGCGGGCGTCCCGCGCTTTGCGCGCGCAATGGACGGCCTGGTCCGGCCTTCCGGAGCAGGACAAGCTCGCCGCAACTCTGCGCGCCGATCCCGACATCACCGATGAGGTGCTGGTGACCCGTGGACAAGGCGCAGCCAGCAATCCACCAGGCGCGATGACGCGCAGCGCCATTTATTTCTGGCCGATGCAGAGCCACGCCTCGATCGGCCCGTCCTGCGCGGTCGCCGACGTGACCGATAATTCCGCGACAGTATGGACCGCGTCACAGGGCACGCATGGCAATCGCAAAACATTTGCCCGCTTCCTCGGTTTGCCCGAAGAAGCGGTGCGGCTCATCTATCTCGACGGCGCCGGCTGTTACGGCATGAACGGTCATGAAGACGCCGCCGCCGACGCCGTGATCCTCGCGCGCGCGGTGGGCCGTCCAGTGCGCGTGCAATGGTCGCGTGAGGACGAGCACGGCTGGGATCCAAAAGGTCCGCCGCAGCTCCTTGATCTTTCAGGGGCGGTCGATCCAAGCGGGCGCATCCTCGCCTGGCGCACCGAAATGTGGCTGCCGCAAACGACGCGGGGCTTGCCGGATATCCCACTGCTGGCGCCGGCGGCGGCCGGGCTCGACGATGTGCGCGGGCTGCAGCCGGGATTGATCTCGCAGAATGCCGATCCGCCCTATGCCGCGGACAATGTTCAGGTGCTGGTCCATTGGCTCAAAGATGCGCCGCTGCGTCCCGCGCCGATCCGCTCGCCGGGCAAGCCGGCCAATTGTTTCGCCGTCGAGAGCTTCACTGACGAGCTTGCAGCCGCGGCCGGGCTCGATCCGGTCGAATTCCGGTTGCGCGGGTTGGAGGACAAGCGCGGGGCCGAGGTGATCAGGCGGACCGCCGCGCTGATGAATTGGCAATCGCGGCCGTCGCCTTCACCGAACCGGAATGCGGCGCTCGCGCATGGTCGCGGCTTTGCCTATGTCCATTACAAACACAGCGAGAGCTATGTGGCGATGGGCATGGAGGTTGCGGTCGAGCGCTCCAGCGGCCGGATCAAAGTCGAGCGAGTGGCTTGCGCGTTCGATTGCGGCCAGATCATCAACCCCGACGGCGCGCGGGCGCAGGTCGAAGGCAGCATTCTGCAAACGCTCAGCCGTGCGTTGATGGAGGAGGTGCAGTTCGATCGCTCGCGGGTCACGAGCCTCGATTGGAGCAGCTATCCGATCCTGCGCTTCCCGGACGTTCCCAAGCTCGACATCGTGCTGATCGACCGGCCAACCGAACCACCGCTCGGCGCCGGCGAGGCTGCCTGTACGACCGTGGCCGCGGCGCTGGCCAATGCGGTGTTCGATGCGACTGGCGCGCGGCTGCGCACCGTTCCATTTACGCCGGAACGCGTGAAGGCGACGCTGAACGGCGTGTGAGTGGACAAAGAGGCAAGCGCGTTTCAGTAATCGCTGATCCGAAGAAGATCGGTTGGTGTAAGGGAGGAATTGCGATGCGGCGGGTGTTTTTTGCGGCAGTATTTGCCGTTACCGGATTTTTGCTTGCAAACCCAGCGCGGCTCGAAGCCCAGACTCGCGTGGCGATCGACGGCGACGACATCGGCGGGGTGGTCAGCGGCCCGCACGGGCCGGAAGCCGGTGTCTGGGTGATCGCAGAAACCCGCGACCTGCCGACGCGGTACGCCAAAATGGTCGTGACCGACGACCAGGGCCGCTACGTCGTTCCCGATCTGCCAAAGGCGAAATATCAGGTCTGGGTCCGCGGCTATGGACTGATCGATTCGCCGAAAGTCGACGCCGTCCCCGGGCAACAGCTTGATCTGACCGCCGTGCCAGCGGCGAACGATGCCGCCGCCGCACAGTATTACCCGGCGATCTATTGGTTCGCGATGTTGAAAATACCGGACAAGGATCAGTTCGGCGGCAAGAGCGACATTCCGGAAAACGTCACCCAGACCGATTGGCTCACGACGATGAAGAACCAATCATGCGTCGGCTGTCATCAGCTCGGGCAGTTGGCGACGCGGACTGTCCCTGCGGCACTGGGCGAGTTCAAGAGCGGCGAAGACGCCTGGATTCGGCGCATCCAGGCCGGTCAGGCGTCGCCTTCGATGGTAAATCCCTTGGCTGGCAAGCTCGGCGGCGTGCCGTTCAAATATTTCGGCGACTGGACCGATCGCGTTGCCCATGGCGAATTACCGTTCGCCAAGCCGCCGCGGCCGCAAGGCGTCGAGCGCAATGTCGTCGTGACGACGTGGGACTGGGGCAACGAGAAGCAATATCTCCACGATCTGATCTCGTCGGACAAGCGCAATCCCACCGTGAACAGTTACGGTGCGCTTTACGGCTCGCCGGAATATGCGAGCGACCATCTGCCGGTGCTCGATCCGAAAACGGCGAAGGTCGCCTATGTCACGCCGCCGGAAGGCGCCGACGTGCCTGAGGCCCTCGGCCCGGGACATTCAGCGATCGAGAAGCCGCTCGCAGCATCGGCGTACTGGGGCATGGAGAAGATCTGGGACACCAAGTTCGATAATCACAACGACATGTTCGATGCCAAAGGCAGACTGTGGTTGACGGGCACCAATCACGCTCCGGGAACGCCGGCGTTCTGCCGGAAAGACTCCGAAAATCCATACGCCAAAGCGTTCCCGCTCGACACCAATGAGCGGCAACTGGCGATGTTCGATCCAAAAACGGAAAAGTTCACGTTCGTCGACACCTGTTTCAACACCCACCATCTGCAATTCGGCTTCGACGACCACAACACATTGTGGACGAGCGGCGGCGGCCCGGTCGCAGGCTGGCTCGACACTAAGGTCTTCGACGAGACCGGTGACGCCGAGAAGGCGCAAGGCTGGGCGCCGTTCGTGCTAGATACCAACGGCAATGGCAAGCTCGACGAATATACCCAGCCTGACCAGCCCAGGGACCCGAACAAAGACATGCGGGTGGTGGGCGGCCCTTACGCGGTGATGCCGAACCCGGTCGACGGTTCCATCTGGTACAGTATCTTCGCAGGCCGGTCCGGTGTGCTGCGGTTCGACCCGAAGACCAAGCTCTCCGAGATCTATTACATACCGATGCCGGGCTTCGGTGCGCGCGGCGGCGACATCGATTCCAAGGGCGTGGTCTGGGTTTCGCTCGCGAGCGGCCATCTCGGCAGCTTCGATCGTTCGAAATGCAAAGGGCCGCTCAACGGCCCGACCGCAACCGGGGATCATTGCCCGGAGGGTTGGACGTTCTACAAATATCCGGGACCGGGTTTTGCCGGCATCGGCGACAACAGCGCCGAGGCGAGCTACTACACCTGGGTCGATCAGCACAACGCGGTTGGTCTCGGCAATGACGTGCCGATCTCGACCGCTAATGAAAACGACGGCTTCGCGGCGCTCGTCGACGGCACAATGGTGACTCTGCGCGTGCCCTATCCGCTCGGCTTCTATGCCAAGGGTCTCGACGCCCGCATCGACGATCCGCAAGGCGGTTGGAAGGGCAGGGGCCTGTGGTCATCGGAAGGAGATCGCACACCCTGGCTCAAGGAGGGCGGCAAAGGCATGACGCCGCTTGCCGTGCACATCCAGATTCGTCCGGACCCGCTGGCGCACTGAGACTAATGCACTCAGGCTCGCGCACTCAGCGATTCTCGGTGCGCGCCACGGTCGAGCGAGGTGTTGGTCGCGCTGCCGTGAAACGGCTTTTGCTTCACGCTCTTTCACGCCCTTGGGCCGACATGGTAGAGCGTGACTTTCGCGCAAAGGGCAATCATGGATTCGATCTTCAGCGCACGCGCGGCGGCCGAGGCCATTCCGATCTGGTTCGTCACCAGCGCGAACTATCCCGACGTGCAGCACGCGATCGGCGCGGAGGCAAGCGCGTTCGCCAAGGCCGCCGGCTTTGAACCCAAAGCGGGACGCCACCTTTTGGTTCCCAGTAACGGCGACGCAGGCCGCGCGCTCGGCGGCGTTCTGTTCGGCGTCGAGGGCGCCGACGATGCCAAGGATGGTACCAAGGATCCGTTTCTGACCGGCCGACTGCCGCATCATTTGCCAGACGGCATCTACCGTTTCGCCAACGAGCCGCCCGATGCGCGGCTCGCCGCGCTCGCCTTTGCGCTCGGCGCCTATCGTTTCACGCGCTATCGCAAGGCCGAGGCGCGATCGATCAAGCTCTATCTGCCGCAAAGCATCGCGCGCGAGGAGCTCGAGCACATCGTTGAAGGCGTGACGCTGGCGCGCGATCTCATCAACACGCCAGCCAATGACATGGGTCCTGCGCAGCTCGAACAGGCGGCCCGCAAGCTCGCCGCG
>DASXJB010000174.1:0-3150 GCA_036497645.1 Xanthobacteraceae bacterium | reverse complement strand
GGAGGCTTCGTTTTTCGTCACTGAAGATGCGCTAAGAAAATTGACTCCCAATATGAAGTTCGATGAAGACGGGATTCTCAGCGCCTTCGATTTGAACCGCAAATTGATTTATGCGACTGCCGCTCGAATTTACGGACGGGGCCGCAAAGGATCTTATGAGCTGCAAGCGGCCGACTTTTGATTTTTCGAAAAGCGCGTTCCAACCTGCTTCCGACCGTCATCCGCAGGCGTCACGCCGGGTGTTTGATCGATATCTTTTGTTAGTCGCTGGCCAGACTATTTTTGTCAACGAGTTGCGCGCGGAACTTGGTGGAGCCAGGGGGAGTCGAACCCCCGACCTCTTGAATGCCATTCAAGCGCTCTCCCAACTGAGCTATGGCCCCTTCAGGGATCAGTATTCAGAAATCGGGAATCAGCGAGAGCGATTGAAAGTGCTGATACCCGATTCCTGGTTCCTGATACCTGCTACCCTTCCTCCTCGTTCTCGATGTCGCCGCCGATGATGTCGGTGACATCGGCATCCTCTTCTTCCTGTTCCTCGATAAAGGTGTCGTCGTCGATGGTCTCCTCGATCTCGACTTCTTCTTCCTCGGCCTCCGCCGGTTCCGTACCCGCAGGCTTCTTGGCCGTCGCGCCTTGCGCCTCGGCGTCGGCCTCCTCGAGCGACACGGTCTCGACCTCGGCCGGTTCGGGTGCGGCGACCTCCTCAGGAACCGGGCGCGGAGCGGGGGGCGCAGCAGCCGGCTCCGGCCGCGTCGGCCGGGTCGCCACCACAAGCTCATATACCGCCCCGCATTTCGGGCAGTGGATCGGATCTTTGTTCAAATCGTAGAATTTAGCGCCGCAACTGGCGCAGAGCCTTTTAGTACCCAGTTCGGGTTTCGCCACGGTCCGGTCCTTCGCGCAATTTGGGTGCTTCACTTGGCTAGTCGGAGCGCGGCTGTCAATAGTCGATCCGGTGCGATTGGCGGCGGAAAACAACCGGATGACGGCCCGCCACAGCCCGTGATAGAGGGCGCTCTGTGAAGTGCGCCGTAAGCGTGCGCATAGGCTACGTCCTCGGCACCGTAATGCATTCCGACCCCGTTCCGCTCACAGCCCGCCGCGGCGGTCCCCTGACCGGGCGCGCCCAAGTGCCCGGAGACAAATCCATTTCTATTCGCGCACTTATTCTCGGGGCGCTGGCGGTCGGCGAGACCCGCATCACGGGCATGCTCGAGGGCGAAGACGCTCTTAGTACCGCCAAAGCGATGCAGGCGCTCGGCGCGCAAGTGGCGCGCGCCGGTATGGGGCAATGGCGGATCCATGGCGTCGGCGTCGGCGGCTTCGCCGAACCCAAAGACCCCCTCGATTTTGGCAATTCCGGCACCGGCTGCCGGCTGGCGCTCGGCGCCGTCGGCGGGTGCCCGATTACCGCGACATTCGATGGTGACGCTTCGTTGCGCAGCCGGCCGATGCGCCGGGTGCTCGAACCCTTGGAGCGGATCGGCGCCCGCACGCTCGCTTCGGCGGACGGCCGTTTGCCGCTGACGCTCGCCGGCGCCCGCGATCCGATCCCGATTGTGTTTAAGCCGCCGATTCCTTCGGCGCAGCTGAAATCGGCGACGCTTCTGGCTGGCCTTTCGGCGCCCGGTGAGACCATAGTGATCGAAGCCGAGCCGACCCGCGATCATACCGAGAAAATGCTTAAACATTTCGGCGCCGATCTGAGCGTCGAGCCATTCGAGGGGAACGGGCGGTGCATCAGGCTTGCCGGTCAACCGGAGCTGGTGCCGCAGCCGATCACGGTGCCCGCCGATCCTTCGTCGTCAGCGTTCCCGTTGGTTGCTGCACTGCTTGTTCCCGGCTCCGACATTATTCTCAAAAGCGTGATGATGAATCCGCTGCGCACCGGACTTTTCACCACGCTTTCTGAGATGGGCGCTTCCATTGCAACGCTCGAGCGGCGGACGGAGGGTGGCGAAGAGGTTGCCGACCTGCGCGTGCGCGCCGGACCGTTGCGCGCGGTCGAGGTGCCGGCCGCGCGGGCGCCGGCAATGATCGACGAATATCCGATCCTCGCGGTGGCGGCTTCGTTTGCCGAAGGCGTCACCGTGATGCGCGGGCTCAAGGAATTGCGGGTCAAGGAATCCGATCGGTTGGCGGCGACGGCGGCACTGCTGCGCGTAAACGGCGTGAAGGTCGAGATTGAGGGCGACGACCTCTTCGTCGAGGGCCGCACCCGTCCCGCGGGCGGCGGCGTGGTCACGACCCATATGGACCATCGCATCGCCATGGCGGCGCTCGTTCTCGGGCTGGGGAGCGAACGCGCGGTGCGCATCGATGACGGCAGTTTCATCGCCACGAGCTTTCCGGGCTTCGCCGAATTGATGCGTTCGCTTGGCGCCGATTTGTCGTGAACAGCGAACCGATCTTCATTGGTATCGGCCGCCTACCCATTATAAATGCCGCAGCGAAAGGCAGCCGACAATGATCATTGCGATCGACGGTCCAGCCGCATCGGGCAAAGGCACGATCGCGAGGCAACTCGCCTCGGTTTATGGCCTGCATCATCTCGACACTGGTCTTCTTTACCGGGCCGTCGCCAAAGCCATGCTCGACGCCGGCTATCCGCCCGATGACGCCGAGCACGCGACCGAGATCGCGATCAGGCTCGATCCAAGAAAATATGAAGAAAATGCGCTGAAACTGCAGCCGATCACCGAAGCCGCTTCGGTGGTGGCCGCGATCCCGCATGTCCGCCAGGCTCTGATCAATTACCAGCGCGAATTTGCGACGCGGCCGCCCGGCGCCGTGCTCGACGGCCGCGACATTGGCACTGTCATCGCACCGGGCGCCGACGTGAAGCTCTTCGTAGTCGCTTCACCGCAAGTGCGCGCCGCCCGCCGGCTGCTTGAATTGCGCGCGCGCGGCGAGACCGCTGACGAGCGCGAGGTGCTGGCCGACCTGTTGCGCCGCGATGAACGGGATTCGCGACGCACCGCGGCTCCATTGAAAGCGGCGCCGGATGCGCACTTGCTCGACACCACGCATTTGGGTATAGACGCCGCATTCCGGGCCGCCGTCGATATCATCGAGGCTGTTCGAGCGGGCCGAAGGCGCCGTTAACGGTGTCTTCGTCATCGGAGGTAAAGCCCGTTCACCGCTTCG
>DASXJB010000173.1:0-9673 GCA_036497645.1 Xanthobacteraceae bacterium | reverse complement strand
GGCCGATTGCGGCAAGCGTCTCTGGTCCGGCGCCGACATAGTCGTAAGCGTAAGTCAGGTCAGCCTTCGGCCCGATTATGCCGATCGCAAATTTTCCGGTGCGCCAGCGCTTGCGGATGCGCGCATTGAGGATCGCGGCTTCTTTGCGCGGATTGGAGCCGACGATCAACAGTGCGTCAGCGCTGTCGATCCCCGCAATTGCGGTATTGAACAGGTAGCTGGCGCGGCCCCAGGCCGGATCGAGCGCCGAACCGTCTTGCCGGCAATCGAGATTGGTGACTTGCAGGCGCGTCATCAGATCTTTGAGCGCGAAGATCTCCTCGACCGCGGCGAGATCGCCGGCGAGCGCGCCGATGCGTTTCGGACCGGCCTTCGCCACTTTGGCAGCGATTGCCTGGAATGCTTCGTTCCAGCTCGCTGGGCGCAGCCGGCCGTTCTCGCGCAGATAGGGCTGATCGAGCCGCTGCGTCCGCAGCCCATCGATGACGTGGCGCGTCTTGTCGGAAATCCACTCTTCGTTGATGTCCTCATTGGTGCGCGGTAGGATGCGCATGACCTCGCGGCCGCGCGTGTCGACGCGGATGGCGCAGCCGAGCGCATCCATCACATCGATGGTTTCGGTCTTGGCCAGCTCCCAGGGGCGGGCAACAAAGGCGTAAGGCTTTGAGGTCAGCGCCCCGACCGGGCAAATATCGACGACGTTGCCCTGCAGCTCGGAGCGCATGGCGGTTTCCAGATAGGTCGTGATCTCCATGTCTTCGCCGCGACCGATCGCGCCAAGCTCCGGCACGCCTGCGACCTCGGTGGCAAAGCGCACACAGCGGGTACACTGGATGCAGCGGTTCATCGAAGTCTTGACTAAGGGGCCGAGATATTTGTCCTCAACCGCACGCTTGTTCTCAATGAAGCGGGTCGAATCGATCCCATAAGCCATGGACTGATCCTGCAGATCGCATTCGCCACCCTGATCGCAGATCGGGCAATCGAGCGGATGATTGATCAGCAGAAATTCCATCACGCCTTCGCGCGCCTTGCGCACCATTGGCGAGCGGGTCCGCACTTCCGGCGGTTCGCCTTTGGGACCGGGCCGGCAATCGCGCACGCCCCAGGCGCAGCTCGCTACCGGCTTCGGCGAGCCAACCAGTTCGACCAGGCACATGCGGCAATTGCCGGCGATCGACAGCCGCTCGTGATAGCAGAAGCGCGGAATTTCCACGCCCGCGGCCTCGCAGGCCTGGAGCAGCGTGTACTCCGGCGGAACGTCGATTTCCTTGTTGTCGACGATCAGCTTGGTCATTAACGTTCTACTCCGCAGCCTCTGCGACCGCCGGGTCGAGCACGCCGGTTGAATCGGCATTTGCCGTATATTGATCGATGCGTTTCTCGATCTCGGGACGGAAATGCCGCAGCAGTCCTTGCACCGGCCAGGCCGCGCCATCGCCGAACGCGCAGATAGTGGCCCTCGATCTGGGTGGTGACGTCCCACAAGAGGTCGATCTCGCGCTTATGCGCGCGGCCCTCCGCCATGCGCGTGAGCACGCGCCACATCCAGCCCATGCCCTCGCGGCACGGCGTGCACTGACCGCAGCTCTCGCGCTTGTAGAAATAGGAGATGCGCGCCATCGCGCGCACGATATCCGCGCTTTTGTCCATCACGATCACGGCGGCGGTGCCGAGCGCGGATTTCTTTTCCCGGCAGCCGTCGAAATCCATCAATAATGTATCGGCCTGGTCGCGGCCTGCCGGAACCATCGGCATCGAGGAACCGCCCGGGATCACCGCGAGCAAATTGTCCCAGCCGCCGCGCACACCGCCGGCATGCCGCTCGATCAATTCGCGCAACGGAATGCCCATTGTCTCTTCGACATTGCAGGGCCGCTCGACGTGGCCGGAAATGCAGTAGAGCTTCGTGCCGGTATTGTTGGGCCGGCCGATGCCGGCAAACCAGGCGGCGCCGCGACGCATGATGTCCGGCACTTGCGCGATGGTCTCGACGTTGTTCACCGTGGTTGGGCAGCCGTAGAGCCCCATATTGGCCGGGAACGGCGGCTTGAGCCGCGGCATTCCCTTCTTGCCTTCGAGACTTTCCAACAGCGCGGTTTCCTCGCCGCAGATATAGGCGCCGGCGCCGTGGTGCACGATGATGTCGAAGTCGAAGCCGTGGATGTTGTTCTTGCCGATGAGCTTCGCGTCGTAAGCCTGCTGGATTGCCGCTTCGAGCCGCTCGCGTTCGCGAATGAATTCGCCGCGTATGTAAATGTAACAAATGTGTGCCGCCATGGCGCAGCCGGCAATCAGGCAGCCCTCGACAAGAAGGTGCGGCTCGTGCCGCATGATCTCGCGATCCTTGCAGGTGCCGGGTTCCGACTCGTCGGCATTGATCACGAGATAATGCGGACGGCCGTCGGACTGCTTGGGCATGAACGACCATTTCAGTCCGGTCGCAAATCCCGCGCCGCCGCGCCCGCGCTGCCCCGACGCCTTGACTTCATTGATGATGATATCGCGGCCGCGCGCCAGAATGTCCTTGGTGCCGTCCCAGGAGCCGCGCCGGCGCGCGCCGTCGAGGCCCCAATCGTGCTGGCCGTAGAGATTCTTGAAGATGCGGTCCTTGTCGGCGAGCATCAGTTGCGCCTCGGATCGGTTGCGTCGCCTTCCGGCGGTTTGGGCATCGGCGCGTCGCGAAGATTGGCGGCCTGCCCCGGCTTTTTCGTCTCGTCATCGGGACTGGACGAAGCACCACCCTGCGCGCTCTTGCCGTTCGCAGCGAACAGCGTCGGATCGGTGAGCGTGGTCGGGCCGCCGATCGGCGCGGAATTGATGCGATCGATCTGCGGGCCCGGCTTCGGCATTCGCCCGGCCGAAAGATCGTTGATGATCCGCGTCAATAATTCCGGCGTCAGATCCTCGTAATAATCGGCGTTGATCTGGACCATCGGCGCATTCACGCAGGCGCCAAGACACTCCACTTCGATCCAGGAAAATGCGCCGTCGGCGGTGACGTGGTTCTCCTCGCCGATCATGCGGCGGCAGACTTTTTTCAGATCTTCCGATCCGCGCAGCATGCACGGCGTGGTGCCGCAGAGCTGAACGTGAAAACGGCCAACCGGCGCGAGATTGAACATCGTGTAAAAGGTCGCGACTTCGAGCACGCGGATCTTGGCCATGCCGAGCAAATCCGCCGTGACCTCGATCGCCTTTTGCGGCAGCCAGCCGCCGCATTGCTCTTGCGCCCGCCACAGGATCGGGATCACCGCGGATTGCTGGCGGTCCTCCGGATATTTCGCGATCTGCGCTTTCGCCCAGGACAGGTTATCGGGCGTAAAGGCGAAGCTCGCAGGCTGTTTTTCGGCCAGTCGTCGGACGCTCATCGATCGACCTCGCCAAACACAATATCGATCGAACCGAGCACGGCCGATACATCGGCCAACATGTGGCCGCGGCAGAGAAAGTCCATGGCCTGCAAATGCGCAAAGCCGGGCGAGCGAATCTTGCACTTGTAAGGTTTGTTGCTGCCGTCGGCGATCAGATAAACGCCAAACTCGCCCTTCGGCGCCTCGACCGCGGCATAGACTTGGCCAGCCGGCACTTTGAAGCCCTCGGTGTAAAGCTTGAAATGATGGATCAGGGCTTCCATCGAGCGCTTCATTTCCTCCCGCCGCGGCGCCACGATCTTGTGATCGGCGACCGCGATCGGCCCCTGCCCTTCGCGCGAATTCAGTTTTTCCAGGCACTGCTTCATGATCCGAATGGATTGGCGCATCTCTTCCATGCGGATGCAGTAACGATCGTAATTGTCGCCGTTCTTGCCGATCGGAATGTCGAAATCGAGTTCGGCGTAGCATTCGTAGGGCTGCGCCTTGCGCAAATCCCAGACCGCGCCCGAGCCACGCACCATCACGCCGGAAAATCCGCGCGCCCAAGCATCGGTTAGGCTGACCACGCCGATATCGACATTGCGCTGCTTGAAGATCCGGTTTTCGGTAAGGAGCTCTTCCAGATCGTCGCATACTTTGAGAAACGGGTCGCAAAATACGCCGATATCGTCGATGAGTTTTTGCGGCAAATCCTGATGCACGCCGCCGGGACGATAATAATTCGCATGCATGCGGCTGCCGGACGCGCGCTCGTAGAACATCATCAGCTTTTCGCGCTCTTCGAAGCCCCACAGCGGCGGAGTAAGCGCGCCGACGTCCATCGCCTGCGTGGTGACGTTGAGGACGTGCGATAACAGCCGGCTGATCTCGTGATAGAGCACGCGGATAATCTGCGCGCGTTTTGGCACTTCAAGGCCAAGCAGGCGCTCGATGGCGAGACAGAAAGCGTGCTCCTGCGTCATCGGCGCCACATAATCCAGCCGGTCGAAATAAGGCACCGCCTGCAAATAAGTCTTGTACTCGATCAGCTTTTCCGTGCCGCGGTGCAGGAGTCCGATATGTGGATCGACCCGCTCGACCACTTCGCCGTCGAGCTCGAGAACCAAACGCAAAACGCCGTGCGCTGCCGGATGTTGCGGCCCGAAATTGATCGTGAAGTTGCGCGGTGCCGCGTCAGCCATCACGCCACCTCGGCCACTTTTGCAATCTTCGCCGCGAGCCGCGCATTGAACTTGTCCCACATGACGACGAAGCGCTCGTGCCGGCCTTCGCCGATCAAATCGAGGCCGTCATGCGCCTTGACCTTAAACGTGACCCGCGGCCCGGCCACCGCGACACATTCCACGTCGACGGTCACGGTCATGCCGGGCGGCGTCGCCGCCAGATGACTGACGTCGACATGCACGCCAAGGCTGCCTTCGCCGGGATCGAGGTGCGGCGCCAGTAACTGTGTGCACGCCCATTCCATCAATACGATCATGAAGCCGGTGGCAAAGACCTTGGGCATCGCGGAAATCTCGGGCGATTCCGGATAGGTGTGCGGAACGGTTTTGTTCTCCGGTACCTTGTAAGAGAAGCGATGCGTCATTCCGGGCTTGAGCGTCGGCTTCATGTGCCCTTCCCGCTCGCTTTCTCGTCGCCCGGCAGCACGTAGTCCGTGCCTTCCCACGGCGAGAGAAAATCGAAGTTACGGAATTCCTGCGTGAGCCGGACCGGTTCGTAAACGACGCGCTTGAGTTCGTCGTCGTAACGCACTTCGACAAAGCCGGTGAGCGGAAAATCCTTGCGCAGCGGATGACCCTCGAAGCCGTAATCGGTGAGGATTCTCCGCATATCGGGATGCCCGGCGAACACCACGCCATAGAGATCGTAGGTTTCACGCTCGTACCAATCGGCATTGGGAAACACCTCGATCACCGAAGGCACGGGCGTCGCCTCGTCGGTTTCGATTTTGACCCGAATGCGCGCGTTATGTTTCGGCGATAGCAAATGATAGACGACGTCGAACCGCCGCTCGCGACTCGGCCAGTCGACGGCGGTGATGTCGATAAGGCACCAGAACAGGCAGCGCGAATCGTCGCGCAAAAAACGCAAAACCGAAACGATATCGGACGCCTGCGCCGTGAGCGTCAGTTCGCCGTGAGCGACCGCGTGGCCGGTCACCGAAGGACCAAGCGCGCCAGCGACGCTTTTGCTGAGCGTGTCGAGCGTCTCGTTCATTTTCAACGTTCAATCGTCGCGGTGCGGCGGATCTTCTTCTGCAGCAGTAACACGCCATACAACAGCGCTTCCGCGGTCGGCGGACAGCCCGGCACGTAAATGTCGACCGGCACGATACGGTCGCAGCCGCGGACCACCGAGTAGGAATAATGGTAGTAGCCGCCGCCGTTGGCGCAGGAGCCCATTGAAATCACGTAGCGGGGCTCCGGCATCTGGTCGTAAACCTTGCGCAGCGCCGGCGCCATTTTATTGGTGAGCGTGCCCGCGACAATCATCACGTCGGATTGGCGCGGCGAAGCGCGCGGGGCGAAGCCGAAGCGCTCGACATCGTAGCGCGGCATCGACACCTGCATCATCTCGATCGCGCAGCAGGCGAGCCCGAAGGTCATCCACATCAATGAACCGGTGCGCGCCCAGGCGATCAGATCGTCAGCGGCGGCGACGAGAAAACCCTTATCGGCAAGCTCGGTATTCACCTGCGAGAAAAACGGATCGGTCGCAACGGGCTTTCCCGTGTGCGGATCGAGGATTTTCTCTCGCGGGGTGACGAGTGCGGGCTCGCTCAATCCCATTCGAGCGCTCCCTTTTTCCATTCATAGATAAATCCGACGGTGAGCACCGCCAGGAAAACCATCATCGACCAGAACCCGTACGCCCCGAGCCGGCCGAACGCCGCCGCCCACGGAAACAGGAAGCTGACCTCAAGATCAAAAATGATGAACAGGATGGCGACCAGGTAAAAACGCACATCAAATTTCATTCGCGCATCGTCGAACGCGTTAAAGCCGCACTCGTAGGCGGAGAGTTTTTCCGGATCGGGCTGCTTATACGCCACGAGGAAGGCGACGACGAGAAGCGTAAGGCCGATCACCGCCGCCACGCCGATAAAAACAATGAGCGGCAGATAAGCGAGCAGCAATTGAGCCAGTGATTGACTCATATTGAACCCTTTTGACGGGCAAACGAGGACACCCTCCCATATAGGCAAGGTGCCCGGCGCGGCGCTATCCCGCGTGCAACGGAGGTGCGCCGATTTGCCTCAAAATCAAGCGGATTCGCGCTGCAGGCCGAATGCCGCGACCCTTAGCGCAGTGCACAAAAAGGTGCAAGGCAGGGTGCCAGCCGAGTGAAAGTCAGGCGGTGCACAGCGACCCGCAACGTGCTCGGCGGTGCCGGCTGTCGCGTCGCATTCTCCCGCCGCGCATGTTAGCCTCGCGCAACAACCTCCCGAACGTCTCGTTCGCGACGCGATTCGACTCGGTCGGCATCGCAATAGCGACAATCTCCGACAGGTGAACAATGAACGACGTAACTCGGGCTGCGGCAATCCGCAGCGAAGAGCATTGGACCAGCAAACACGACAATGTGAAGCTGTTCATGTTCGAAAAATGCGGCGGCGATCCGAATAGTGCCGCCGGCACCATCCTCTTCGTGCACGGCTCGTCGATGGCGTCGCAGCCGACCTTCGACTTGCAGGTCGATGGCCGGCCGGATTCATCGGTCATGGACTGGTTCGCCCGCCGCGGCTTCGACTGCTGGTGCGTCGACATGGAAGGCTATGGGCGCTCGACCAAGGATCGCGATAACAATGCCCCAATTGCACAGGGCGCCGACGACTGCTTCGCGGCCGCGACTTACATTCAGCGGCTCCGGGGCAAGCGGCCATTGCTCGTCTACGGTATTTCGTCAGGCGCACTGCGCGCGGCGTTATTCGCGCAGCGGCACCCGCAGCTCGTTGCCCGGCTCGCGCTCGACGCCTTGGTGTGGACCGGCGAGGGCTCGCCGACGCTTGCGGAGCGGAAAAAGAAACTTCCCGAGTTCAAAGCCAAGAACCGGCGGCCGATCGACAAGGCGTTCATTCATTCGATCTTCGATCGCGATCATCCCGGCACCGCCGAAGAGAAAGTCATCGAGGCCTTCGCCGACGACGTCACCGCGCTCGACAGCTCGGTGCCGACCGGCACCTATGTCGACATGTGCAGCAATCTCCCGGTATTGGACCCTGAGAAAATTACCGTGCCGACATTGATCATGCGCGGACAGTGGGACGGCATCGCGAGCTTCCAGGATCTGCTCGCCTTTTTCGCCCGGCTGCCGAATCCCGATAAGCATTTCGCGGTGATGCCGGGCATTTCGCACGCGAGCTTCCAGCAGAAGAATTATGCGCTCGTTTATCACATCCTGTGGAGTTTCTTCACGCAGCCGGCCCCGATCTATCGGGGGTGATGCGGCCAACAATTAGTCGCATCTGAAACTTTGCCGCCGCGGTTTCGTTGATCCCGGGCACGACGGTCCCGGAACGAGCGCCCAGTAAAGGCATGAAACCCAGCGCCGCAATGATCGCAGCCCTGCTGACCGTGGGAGCATTGACCACGCCGGCCTCGACCACCATTGCGGCCAATAGCCAGCACCGCAGCCATTCGTCCCGGCATCACACCGTGGCAGAGCCGCCGGCGCGGATCGCTTGTACCGTACTGGGTTGTCAGCCGATCCCGACCGCCTGCACACCGGTACCGGGACGAACCTGGAGCGGGCTGCCGACCGGCTATGACGTGATCGTCTGCCCGCCGGGCGTTTCGCCGCTGAAGTAGGCGGTAGCGGCATTAGCTGAAAATATTGTGTGTTTTCAGTAGTATGGCGGGAGCGACGGGGCTCGAACCCGCGACCTTCGGCGTGACAGGCCGACGCTCTAACCAACTGAGCTACGCCCCCGCGGGCGCCGCCGGCAGTTAAGGCTGACCCTCCGCCAAGTCAAGGATTTAGGGCCTAAACGCGCTATTTCGCGGCGCCTTACCCTTGCCACAGAGCCGAACCAGATACGGCTGGCATGCAGAAAACATCGGTGGAATCGGCAAAATAGCGTGGTCAGCCGCAGCCGAATCGTTTAACTGCTTCGGCGTGAGCGGCGCTTTTGATGCCACCCGCTTTATTAGAGGAGGGACCCATGTCGGCTAGTAAAACAACCGCGACGACCGTGACATTGAAGCATCTCGCCGCGAGTCTCGCGGAGGACAACGAGCTTTCCAAAAAGCAAGCCGAAGCCATCCTCGGCGGGCTTGTCGGCAACATCGTCAAGCATCTCAAGAAGGGCGAGCGCATCCGCATCGGCGGCTTGGGCATTCTGCAAGTGAGGAAACGCGCCGCGCGCATGGGCCGTAATCCGGCGACCGGCGAACCGATTCAAATTAAAGCCAGCAAGAAGGTCGCGTTCAGCGCTTCGAAGGAACTGAAAGAGGCGATCTAATCACCTCCCTCGGCAGATCCGTATTGCGGATCTGGCGTCGCTCACCGCCCGCGTGCCGTCGCAAAGAAAATTGCGATGGCCGCGGGTGTTTTTATTTGGTGCTTCGCTCAAGCTGCGCCGGACACGCTTCGCCCTAACCTTTCTCCGCGTGGCTGCGCCACGCGTAGCCCGTTAGGGCGGAGCGTGGTGGGCGGTGAAGGTCTCGAACCTCCGACCTTCTGCGTGTAAAGCAGGTCCGTGGCGCTAAAGCGGGGTAAATTACGCTCAAGCCCGCTATTGCTTTTGGCGCGATAAACCCTTATTTTATAGGCACAAGTTGGGCATAACCCTAAGCCAAACCGTCAGTTTGCGCATTTCCGTGTCTTGTTAGCCCACCGTTAGCCCAGGAGCCAAAATGCGGCTGCCACGCCGTAATTTCATCCTCGCTGTTGCCGCTTGTCTGATGCCGCGCCGATGGCTGGCTCGTGCCGAGTCCGTCGCCGTGGCCCCTGCCGAGTCCGTCGCCGCTTACAGTACAGCGGGGAGCTCGCTGGCCTACGTCTACGCGCACTGGGACGACATCATCGAGGATGCTGCGCTCGCAGCGGTGGAAGAATGGAAGCAGGAAGAACAGCGCGCCAAAATGGGAGAAGCCGAATGACCCTACGAGAATATCTCGACATCATGGCGGACCTCGACGGGTATATCGCCAAAGGCGGTCAGCTTCTTGATCTGGAGTTGCATGACCCGTCGCAGATGCCTCCAGCGGTACACGCACTCTATGTTGACCGATTGGGGTCTGAGTTATGCGCCCGTCTTGGAAGGTTTTTTGTTTGTGTTAGCCAGCTTCAGG
>DASXJB010000172.1:0-18924 GCA_036497645.1 Xanthobacteraceae bacterium | reverse complement strand
CCCGAGCTGGGCCAGGGTGCTGCGGATCTGACGTGCTTTGTTTTCGTAGCGATCTTGCATCTGGCTGACCGCCAGCGCCTGCCGATGTTCCATCCGATCGAGTGCGGCTTCGAGGCGCCCAAGCGCGGCACCGATGCTCGACTGCCGGTCGCGGTCGCCGCGCTGCGAACCGACCGCCGGCTCGCCGCTTGGCTTTGCCCCTGGCCTGATCGAGCCGGTGGTCGCAGGGTCCGTACCGCTGCCCAGCGCGGTTGCCCGCGACTCGAGCAGGGATTGCCGGCGCATCAGGTCGTCGAGTTTCTGTTCGAACTGTTCCTGATCGAGCAGCTGACGACTGGTCGTGCGGTCGATCTGGGCGCGCAGCTCCGCGATGCGATCCTCATAAGCGAACTGCTGTTCCGCCTGGCGAGTGATCAGCGTCCGTAGCACGTCGTCGCGAAATGCAAGATAGGTTGCGGACGTAATCGACCACACCGCCATGATGACGACGGTGCCGACGGCGATCCAAAACGCCACGGGCCCGAACCTGACCTGTTTACCGGCATGCGCAAGGGTGTAGGCGGCCCCTTTGGGGCTCCCGGACACGCGTTCGCGCGATTCGGCGTTTCGCGGGGCACCCTCGATTGGACGCGGCGCCCGGGCCCGTCCGGAATACTGATGCGAATGAATTCTCGCGGTCTGTTGTGACCGAGACGTCCACTGCGACATTGTCGCTCCTGCGCACGCAGGGAGCGGAGTTCACTTAATTAAGGTTAACAAATAGGAAATCGAAATGGGAATTTTGCCAGGATTTTGCAGGCTTCGGTTAATGATTTGCATCCGGCTGCCGGCTCAAAGCGTCTTCGCTGCTTCGAGCACCTCTTGCGCGTGGCCGGCAACTGACACTTTGGGCCACACGCGTGCGATACGCTGATCGGGGCCGATCAGGAACGTGGCGCGCACGATGCCCATGAATTTTCGGCCATACAACGTCTTTTGCTGCCATACGCCGTAGGCTTCGAGCACCTTGTGTGTCTCGTCCGATGCCAATGCGATGGCGAGCTTGTGCTTGGATTTGAAGCGGTCCAGCGCTGCGACCGGATCCGACGCGACCCCCACAATGTCGGTTCCGGCGCGGCTGAATGCGCTTTTGAGCCGTGAAAAATCGATGGCCTCTCGGGTGCAGCCGCTGGTGTCAGCGCGGGGATAAAAATACAGAACCAGCTTGCGTCCCGCGAAGTCCGCAAGCGCGACTGTCCCACCGCCGTCCCGGGGCAGCCGGAAAGCTGGCGCTTTGGCGTCCCCAGCCGGCCCCACGCCATTTAGGGCCTTTGACTGGCCGCCTGAAACCGCGCGCGGGGCCTGTTTTTTGGCCATGTGCCTTCCTTTCGACGCTTTCGGGTCAGAATTCTTTGGCTTCAGAATACGCCCGCCGCCAGGGGTGGTCGATTGCGGGACGTTAATCCTATCGGCTGCAATATCATCACTGTGACGACGCGACGGACGGGGGGACGCCCGAGCGGGCATGGCCAACCAAGATAGGCAGATCGGACCGCCCCCGCGATGGGGCGAGAGCATCGTTCACCCGCGACGCCGGGCCAACCTTGCGGCGGCCCATCGCGGCGAGCGCTGGAGCGACAGCCGCTACCTTGCCGCTTATCGCCGCTTGCTGGCACGGCATCGGCGGCTCATCAAACGCGTAGCCATCAGCTGCGGCGTGCTCGTCGGCTTGCTGGTCCTTGGCTGCGCCGGATTATGGTGGCGGCTCTCGACCGGGCCTATTCAGGTCGACGCTTTTTCCCCCTGGCTGGTCGCCGCGATCGAGGAGAATTTCGGCAGCCGCGAGCGGGTAGAAGTGGGCGGTACGCAGATCGAGCGCACCGCGAATGGCGGCGCCGCGGTGCGAGTTCGCGACATCGTCGTGCGCGATCCCGACGGCTCGGTGGTCGCAAGCGCGCCGAAAGCGGAAATCCGCGTCTCCGGCATGAGCCTGCTCAGCGGGCATATGCGCGCCGAGAGCTTGAGCCTGGTCGGCGCCGAACTTGCGGTGCGCATCGAGCAGGACGGCAATATCACCGTGTTTGCCTCCAGTGCCGACAAGCATCCGATCGCGAGGGCTAGCGCACCATTGGTAGGTGCCGCGTTGGGTAGTGCATCTCTGCCATCGCAGGATAACCGGGCGATTGACAAACCCGCTGCGGCGACAATATTGCCGGGCAATTCAGCGCCGGCGCGAGCTGCAGCGCCGCCTCCGGCGGCCGCGGACAGCATCGCCGCTGTCTTGGCGTGGCTCGACGGCATCGGCCAATCAGGGCTCGACGGCCATGACCTGCGCGAACTCGGGTTAAAGGACGGCACGTTGACGGTGGACGATCAGCGTACCGGCAAACGATGGAGTTTCCACGACATCACAATGAGCCTCGAACGGCCGCGCGGCGGCGGCATCACCGTGACGATAGGTTCGGAAAATCCGGAACATCCCTGGGGCCTGACCGCTGCGATCAAGCCGACGACCGACGGCCATCGCAGTATTGCGCTCGAAGCTCGCCAAGTGGCGGCCAATGATCTTCTGCTGGCCTCCAGGTTTGATGATGGCACACTGCAAGTTGATCTTCCGCTTTCGGCGAGCTTGCGCGGCGAGATCGGCCGCAACGGCCTACCGCAGACGCTGGTTGGTCGCATCGTCGCCAATGCAGGCGCGATCAGCGACGGTGAAAGCAGCGATGGTCGGATCGAGATCGATCGCGCGGAGTTCAAGATCAATTGGGATGCGGCGAGCCGTCTTCTCGAAGTACCATTCCAGATTGTTTCCGGAAACAATCGCTTCACTTTGCTCGGGCAAGTCGAAGCGCCTGCGCAACCCCAGGGGTCTTGGGGATTTAAGATCGCCGGCGGCAGCGTTGTGCTTGGCACGCCAGCCGCACCGGGCGAGCCGCTCGTTCTCAATCGGATTGGGGTGATCGGCCGCTTCGATCCGATCAGCAAAAGGCTGACTATCAATCACGGAGATGTCGGCAACGCGGATCTCGGCGTGGCCGTGTCGGGCAATGCCGATTATTCGAACGGCAATCTGCGCGTCACCACCGGACTAGCCGCGACGCGAATGAGTTCCGACGCCCTGAAAAGGTTATGGCCGGTCTTCGTCGCCCCGAAGGTGCGCGATTGGTTCAACGAGCATCTTCCGAGCGGCAATCTTGAGCGCCTGACGATTGCGGTGAATGCTCCCTTCGACACGCTCAAGGCCAGCGGTCCGCCGCTTCCCGATGATGGCCTCACCGTCGATGCGCTGGCGACCAATTGCGTGATCCATCCGGTCTCCGGCCTGCCGGCGCTCCATGACGCCGATCTGACTGTTCATGTCGTCGGCCGCAATGCGCAGATCGCGGTCGGCAAAGCCACGGCCGATCTGCCATCCGGCCGCAAGCTCCTGCTGTCGTCCGGCCTCTTTGAAGTTCCCGATACTGCGCCGCGCCAACCGCCGGCGCGCGTTCATTTCAAGTTGGATGGCCCGGTACCGGCCGCCGCCGAATTGCTGACGATGGATCGCCTGCGCGATGCCTCGGGCGCGCCATTCGACCCCGCGACCACGCGCGGCAATATGAGTGCGCTGGTCGCCTTGGCGATGCCGCTCAAGCCCGATCTGCCGCCCGGTTCGACCAATTATGCGATCACCGTGGACGCGCTGAATTTCTCCGCCGACCGGATGATCATGGGACAGAAGGTTGAATCCGCAGATCTTAAGGTCAATGCGAATAATCAGGGCTTCGCACTCAAAGGCGACGTCAAGATCGGCGGCGCGCCGGCGAGCCTGGAATACCGCAGGCTGCGCGGCGATGACGTGGCTGACGTCCACATCCAGGGCATGCTCGACGAAACAGCGCGGACCAATCTCGGTCTTGATCCGTCCGGGGCCATCAGCGGAGCGATTCCGATCGATGTCAGCGGTCGCGTCGGCACTGCCACCGAGCGCGATGGCCGGTTCGCCGTCCAAGCCGACCTGACACCGGCTCAGATCGAAGGTTTTTTGCCCGGCTGGGTCAAACAAGCCGGCAAGCCGGCCCGTGCCACCTTCACGCTGGTGACCAAACCGCAATCGGTGCGCGTCGAAGATCTGCTGATCGAAGGCGCCGGCGGCGGCGTGAAGGGCGTGGTCGATCTCGACGTTTCGGGCGACGTAATCTCGGCCAATTTCCCGTCCTACGGATTTTCCGACGGTGACCGCGCCAGCCTCAAAGTCGATCGCATGTCGGACGGCACGCTGCGCGCGATCATGCGTGGCGATGCCTATGATGGCCGTGGTTTCCTAAAAGCGCTCGCTGGCGCTTCCAACAAAGCGACTCCGAAACGGCCGCCGGCGGACATCGATCTCGACATGAAGCTCGGCGCGGTGCTCGGCCATAACGGCGAGGCATTGCGAGGGCTCGAGTTGAAGATGTCCCGCCGCAACGGCGAGATCCGCAGCCTTGGTCTGACCGCCAAGATTGGGCACAGCGGTACGTTAACTGGCGAGCTACGCGGCCGACCGGGCGGGCGGCAAGTGGTCGAGCTAGAATCGAGTGATGCCGGTGCGTTGTTCCGCTTCTCGGACGTTTACTCGCGCATGACTGGCGGGCAGATGACAACTGTGATGGATGCGCCGTCGCCGGCCAATCCCGTTCAGCTCGGCACCGTGAGCGTTCGCAATTTCGCAGTCCACGACGAATCTCAGCTTGAGCGCGCCGTGGCCAACGGAAATCAGGGCCAGCGCAATGCCAACATGGCTTTCTCCGGCATGAAGGTCGACTTCACGCGCGGCCCCGGGCGCATCGCCTTGCATGACGGCGTGGTCCGCGGGCCTGTGCTCGGCGGTACCATCGACGGCGTGATCAATTATGCCGACGATGAAGTGCATCTGCGCGGTACGCTCATACCGCTTTACGGCGCGAACAATCTGCTCGGGCAGCTGCCGATCGTCGGCTTGTTCCTCGGCGGCGAGAAGGAGGGGCTCGTCGGCGTCACTTATGAGGTTGTCGGCAAGCCGGCCGGGCCGGTGCTTCACGTCAACCCGCTTTCGGCCCTGGCCCCGGGATTATTGCGCAAAGTGTTCGAATTCCCGGCCAACAATCCCTATACGCCGCCGCCGAATGATGACTCCACGCCGCTCGACGACAGCACCGCGACGGCCTCGCCAAACGTGCACTAAGCGCGCGTCGTCACATTGGCTTGAGCAGAACGTGGCGCTTACGGCCAAGCGATAGCTTAATCACACCGTCTGCGATTACATCGGCTTCGCCGATGGTTGCTTTCTCCGTCGTCACGCGCTTGTCGTTGACGAGGATTGCATTGTTAGCGATTGCGCGCCGGACCTCGCCGTTTGATGCCGCCAGTCCGGCCCGCACGAAAGCGTTGAGCACGCCGATGCCATTTTTCAATTCGGCGCGCGGCACTTCAACGGTTGGCAGCGTCGCGCCGACGCCACCTTCTTCGAAGGTGGTGCGCGCGGTCGCCGCAACTTCCTCGGCCGCGGCGCGGCCGTGAATGAGCGCGGTCGCTTCGGTAGCCAGAACTTTCTTTGCTTCGTTGATGTCCGAACCCTTGAGCGCCGAAAGCCGTTCGATCTCGTCGGCCGGCAGTATCGTGAAAAGTTTCAAGAAACGTGCGACGTCGCCATCGTCCGTATTGCGCCAATATTGCCAATATTCGTAGGGACTGACATGATCGGCATTGAGCCACACCGCGCCGGACGCGGTCTTGCCCATCTTGGCGCCGGATGAGGTCGTGATCAGCGGCGCGGTCAGCGCGAAGAATTGCGCGTTATGCAATCGCCGGCCGAGATCGATGCCGTTGACGATATTACCCCATTGATCCGATCCGCCCATCTGCAGCACGCAGCCGTAGCGGCGATAGAGCTCGACGAAATCGTAGGCCTGCAAGATCATGTAATTGAATTCCAGGAACGACAATTCCTGCTGCCGTTCCAGCCGCAGCTTCACCGAATCGAAACTGAGCATGCGATTGATCGAAAAATGCCGGCCGACATCGCGGAGGAAATCGATGTAGTTGAGCGTATTCAACCAATCGGCATTGTTCGCCATGATCGCGTCGTTTCCAGACGTCTTGCCCGGCGTGTCGTCAAAGCGCAGGAAACGCGAAAAGATCGCGCGAATGCCTTTGAGATTTTCGTTGATGTCGTCGTCGGACAGGAGTCGCCGGCTTTCGTCCTTGCCCGACGGATCGCCGACCCGCGTGGTGCCGCCGCCCATCAAAGCGATCGGACGGTGTCCGGTTTGCTGCAGCCAGTACAGCAGCATGATCGGCAGCAGCGAGCCGACATGCAGCGACGGGGCCGTGCAATCGAAGCCGATATAGCCGGTGATCGTCGACGAACGCGCCAGCGTATCGAGCGCCTCGGGCTCCGAGATTTGATGGATGAATCCTCGCGTGGCGAGCACGTTGAGGAATTCGGACTTGTAGGTGTTCATCGCGACCTTATTTGCGCATGATCTTGCCCAACCTGCCTTCGCCCGCCGAAACATTCAAAAGCAAACGACAAGCGGGTGCTAGGGCTTAGCGCAGGCGGGAAACCGGTACCCACTTTTCGGGATCATGCACCTTGCTATGCTGGCGGCAGCGCCGTTGTGTAACAGGTCCGGCGCTGTATGCAAAAGCCCTTGATGCAAAAGTCATTGGCGATGCGGAAGCTTAATCGACGGGCTTCCTGGGAGCATCATGTCCGAGCAAGTCGCATCCGAACTGTCCGCACCGGCTGCCCCGATGTTGGCGATCGGGTTGATGAGCGGGACGTCGCAGGACGGCGTCGATGTCGCGCTGATCGACAGCGACGGTGAGCAGATCGGGCAGTTCGGCGCCACCGCCTGCCGGCCCTACACCAAAGCCGAACGCACGCTCTTGCGCCGCGCCACTGCGGCGGCTGCCAATTTGACCGACCGGACCGCGCGGCTGGACGTCGTCGCCGAGGCCGAACGCCTGGTCAACGACGCCCATGCCGAGGCGGTGGAGTCTTTCCTGGCGGCCAACGGCTTGCAGCGCGGCGAAGTGGCCGTGATCGGCTTCCACGGCCAGACACTGCTGCATCGGCCGGAGGCGCGGCTGACATTGCAAATCGGCGATGGCCCGGCGCTGGCGGCTCGGCTCGGCATTCCGGTCGTGTATGACTTTCGTGCTGCCGATGTGGCCGCGGGCGGGCAGGGCGCGCCGCTAGCGCCGGTGTTTCATCGGGCGCTCGTGCGAAGGTTGCAGCGGCCTTCACCGATCGCGGTGCTCAATCTCGGCGGCGTGGCGAACATCACTTATATCGACGGCGAAGGCTTGATCGCGTGCGACACCGGGCCAGGGAACGCTTTGCTGGACGATTTCCTGCGGCTGCATACCGGGGAGCCGCTCGACACCGACGGCCGCACCGCGGCGAGCGGCGTGGCTGATGAGACGATGGTCGAATGCCTGCTACAGCATCCGTTCTTCGCGCTGCCGCCGCCGAAATCGCTGGATCGCAATGAGTTCCGCGGCTTCCTCGGCGACACGCTTGATGGGATTGGCGTCGCCGACGGCGCAGCGACACTCACCGCACTCACCGCAGCGGCGGTGGCGCGTATCGTGCCGCATCTGCCGCGCGCGCCGGCAAGCTGGATCGTCGCCGGCGGCGGCGCGGGCAATCCGACGCTGATGCGCATGGTGGCGGAGCGGCTGGCGCCGGCGCATGTCGAGTCTGGGCACGCCGTCGGCTGGTCGATCGACTCGCTCGAAGCGCAAGCGTTCGCTTTTCTTGCAGTACGCAGCTTGCGCGGCCTGCCGCTCACCTTTCCGACCACGACCGGAGCGCGGCAGCCATTGACTGGCGGTGTGCTGGTACGGCCGTGAATGATAGCCGGAAGTCGAACCGATTCGCCATTGCGAGCGCAACGCAGTGGAGCGAAGCAATCCAGCGCCGCTACTTCGCCGCCGCTTCCTTGAGAGGATCCTTCACCGCGGGGAAGGTCTCGAACTCGATCGCCCACGGGTCGCCGTTCACCTTCTGCACTTTGCGGATGTAAACGTTCTGCACGATGTCGCGCGTGCGCGGATCGATCGAGATCGGCCCGCGCGGACTCTCCCATTTCATCTCTTTCATCACGCCGACCACGGTGTCGGCATCGGTCTTGCCATTAGTCTGTTGCAGCGCCTGATAAATCAGATGCATGCCGTCATAGCCGCCGACCGAAATAAAATTCGCGCGGTGGCCAGTCGCCTTCTTATAGGCCGCGACATAGTCCTTATTGAGCTGCGAGGGATGCGCCGCCGAATACATGCCGGCGGTGACCACGCCAAGGAGCGCATCGTCCGTGGTCGGCAGATCGTCGTCGTCGACGATGTCGCCCGGACCGATCAGCTTGATGCCGGATTTGTCGAGACCGCGCTCGGAGAATTGCCGGGCGAAAGTGCCCGCCTGTCCGGCCGGTACAAAGACAAACAGCGTGTCCGGCTGCAAATCGCGAGCGCGCTGCAGGAACGGCGAAAAATCCGGATTGGCGAGCGGCACTTTCAGCGTGTCGAGCACCTGGCCACCGCCTTTGGTGAAATTTGCTTCGAAGACCTTGCCGGCTTCGGCGCCCGGCGCCCAATCCGACAGCACCGAAACCGCTTTCTTGCTGCCATTCTTGATTGCCCAATCGGCGATGATTCCGGACTGCTGACCAAGCGTGAAGCTTGTGCGCACGTAATAGGGCGAGCGATCGGTAACGACCGAGGTGCCTGACACCATGACAACGGTTGCGACCTTGCCTTCGGTGGCAATCGGCGCCATGGACATGGCGCTCGGCGTCAATCCGGCGCCGAGAAAGTTCACCTTTTCATTGACGATCAATTCCTGTGCCAGCCGCTTGGCGTTGTCCGGCACGCTTTGATCGTCCTTGATTATGAGCTCGATCTTCTTGCCGGCGACGTTGTTGCCGTGCTGCGCCACGTAAAGCTTGGTAGCGTCCGAAATCTCCCGGCCAACGGCCGCCGAGGTGCCGGTCATGGGAATAACGATGCCGACCTTGACCGTCTCTTGCGCGGCGGCGCTGCGGGCGTTGATACCGGTTGCGGCGAGGGCGAGAAGCCCGGTCAACACAATTTTGCTGCGCATTTTTCCGACCATGGCGTTTCCTCAATCGCTCGTCTTTTGGAGTGGGTTATTGAACGGCTCGGCTGCGGCAAATGCAAGCGTCACAACGTCACCGCTGAGGCGGGTTGTTCGTCATTGCGAGGAGCCCAAAGGGCGACGAAGCAATCCAGTAATTCGGAACGTTTGATTCCTGGATTGCTTCGCTTCGCTCGCAATGACGAAAGCCGCGCCTCACGCGGCTGTCGTCGCTCGTCCGGTCTTGAGCCGTTTATCGAGATAGCCGCCAACCGAAGTCATCAGCGCTTCGATCTTGGCGTCAAAGAAATGGTTGGCGCCCGGAACGATCTTCTGCTCGATGACGATGCCCTTTTGCGTCTTTAGCTTCTCGACGAGAGTGGTCACGTCGCGATGCGGCACCACTGCATCTTTGTCGCCGTGGATGATGAGCCCCGACGACGGGCAGGGCGCCAGAAACGAAAAGTCGTAGAGATTGGCCGGAGGTGCGATCGAGATGAAACCCTCGATCTCGGGTCTGCGCATCAAGAGCTGCATGCCGATCCAGGCGCCGAACGAAAAGCCGGCGATCCAACAACTGCGCGCCTCAGTATTGACCGATTGCGCCCAATCCAGCGCCGCGGCGGCGTCGGACAATTCGCCGATGCCGTGATCGAAACTGCCTTGGCTGCGCCCGACGCCGCGAAAGTTGAAACGCAGCGCGGAAAAGCTCCGATGCACGAAGGCGTAGTAGAGCTGATAAACGATCTGGTGATTCATCGTGCCGCCGAACTGCGGATGCGGATGCAGCACGATGCCGATCGGAGCGTTCTTTTGCTTGGCCGGATGATAACGGCCTTCGATGCGGCCGGCCGGACCTGTGAAAATAACTTCGGGCATTGTTCAATTAACCTCGGATCCAGCCGAAATGGGAGCCCCTGAGAAACAAAACAGGCGTCCTTGACGCTACCGACGACCGCAGGTAAGTCACTAAAACCCCGTGGTATTTTTCGGAACGGCGAGGCGCTTGGTCCGGCGGCAGCATGGGCCGCGACTTCTACCATAAGCCGGGGGACGAAAAGCAAGCACAACAAGCGGCCCAAGCGTGAAATAAGGCAGCCTGATATATGTCCGTGCGCAGCTATTTGGATTGGAACGCAACCGCGCCGATGCGCGAGGAGGCAAAAGCGGCCTTTGCCGCCGCGTTGTCGCGCGTCGGCAATCCGTCCTCGGTACACGCCGAAGGCCGCGCTGCCCGCGCGCTGGTCGAGGCGGC
Organism: Xanthobacteraceae bacterium; assembly: GCA_036497645.1. GTDB lineage: Bacteria > Pseudomonadota > Alphaproteobacteria > Rhizobiales > Xanthobacteraceae > BOG-931. The sequence goes on along the minus strand of DASXJB010000172.1, from coordinate 8,593 downwards.
ACGGGAACAGGTCGCAGCGCTGGTCGGTGCTCAACCCGGCAATGTGGTTTTCACCGCGAGTGGAACCGAAGCCAATGTGCTGGCGCTGACGCCGGCGATCGAGACGGCAGACGAAAAGCGGCCGCGTTCGCGGTTGTTCCTTTCGGCGATCGAACATGCCTCGGTCCGCGCCGGCGGACGGTTTCCGCGCGAGGCGATCGAAGAGTTGCTGGTTTGCCCGGACGGCCGGCTCGATCTTGCGGCGCTCGCGGCCGCCATCGCCCACACGCCGCGGCCGCTCGTTTCACTGATGCTCGCCAATAACGAGACCGGCATCGTCCAGCCCGTCGCCGAGGCCGCTGCAATCGTGCACACGGCGGGCGGCCTCATCCATGTCGACGCGGTCCAGGCGGCTGGCCGCATCCCTTGCGACATGACCGCGCTTGATGCCGATCTCTTAACCCTGTCGGCGCATAAGATCGGCGGGGCCAAGGGCGCCGGCGCGCTCATACGCGCCCGTGAGGACATTCATTTTCCTGAGCCGCTCATCCGCGGTGGCGGCCAGGAACGGGCGCTGCGCGCCGGAACCGAAAACGTCGCAGGTATCGCCGCCTTCGGCGCGGCCGCGGCCGTGGCGCTCGCGGGTAGGGACGGCGAAGCTGCCCATATGAGCGCGTTGCGGAACACCTTGGAATGCGGCCTGCTCGCTGTTACGCCGGACGTGATGATATTTGGCCGCGATCATGTCCAGCGGCTGCCGAACACGACGCTGTTCGCTCTTCCCGGCATCAAGGCCGAGACTGCGGTGATTGCCTTCGATCTTGAGGGTATCGCGGTGTCGTCAGGGGCGGCCTGTTCCTCAGGTAAGGTGCAGCCCTCGCATGTGTTGGCGGCCATGGGCGTGGCCGAGCCACTGCAACGGGGCGCGGTTCGCGTGAGCCTGGGCTGGAACTCGACCGCAAACGACGTCGAAAAGTTGCTCACCGCTTGGACAAAGCTCGCAACTGCATTATCTAAGGAGGGAGAAGGAATGGCAGCCTGATAACTGCAGGGAACTGGATGAGTTTTGCCATTTAAGCATTTGATATTACGTGAGAATTGTTAAAACGTGAATGGCCCTATGGGGGTGAACCGAAGCGAAAGGCCACCTGACCATACCGACTAAATCCAACCCGCGGTCCTTGAAACCGTGAGCGGAGGGACGAATGCCGGCAGTGCAAGAGACCGTCGAGCAGGTCCGGCGCATCGACGTCGATCAGTACAAATACGGATTTGAGACGCTGATTGAATCGGAAAAGGCCCCGAAGGGCCTGACCGAGGATACGGTGCGTTTCATCTCGGCCAAGAAAAACGAGCCGGAGTGGATGCTGGCGTGGCGGCTTGAGGCCTTCAAGCGCTGGCTGACCATGCGCGAGCCGAAATGGGCCAAGGTCGAATACGGTCCGATCGACTACCAGGATCTTTATTACTACTCCGCTCCGAAAAAGAAGGACGGACCGAAATCGCTCGACGAGATCGATCCGGAAATCCTGCGCACCTACGAGAAACTCGGCATCCCGCTGCGCGAGCGGGAAATACTGCTTGGCGTGCAGAACCCGAAAGCCGCGGGCGAGGACGGGGACGGCGGCGAGGCCGAAAGTGGCAGCGGCTATGGCCGGGTCGCGGTCGACGCCGTATTCGACTCGGTTTCGGTGGCGACCACCTTCCAGGCGGAATTGGCCAAGGCCGGCGTGCTGTTCATGCCGATCTCGGAAGCGGTGCAGCAGCATCCGGACCTGGTGAAGAAGTACCTTGGCTCGGTGGTGCCGATCAGCGACAATTTCTTCGCCACCCTCAATTCCGCGGTGTTCTCCGACGGCTCGTTTGTCTACGTGCCTCCGGGCGTGCGCTGCCCGATGGAACTGTCGACTTATTTCCGGATCAATGAGCGCAATACCGGCCAATTCGAGCGCACGCTGATCATCGCCGATCGCGGATCATACGTGAGCTACCTCGAAGGTTGCACGGCGCCCGTGCGCGATGAGAACCAGCTGCATGCCGCCGTGGTCGAACTGATCGCGCTCGACGACGCCGAGATCAAATATTCGACCATCCAGAACTGGTATCCGGGCGACGCCAATGGCCGCGGCGGCGTCTATAACTTCGTCACCAAGCGCGGCGATTGCCGCGGCAAGAATTCGAAGATCTCATGGACGCAGCTCGAGACCGGCTCGGCGATCACCTGGAAGTATCCAAGCTGCATCCTGCGCGGCGACAATGCGCGCGGCGAGTTCTATTCGATCGCCATCTCCAACGGCTATCAGCAGGTCGATTCCGGCACCAAGATGCTGCATCTCGGCAAAAACACCACGAGCCGCATCATCTCCAAGGGCATCGCCGCCGGGCACTCCAATAATACCTATCGCGGACTGGTCACGGCGCACCGCCGCGCCACCGGCGCGCGCAACTTCACCAATTGCGATTCGCTTTTGATCGGTGACCAGTGCGGCGCGCACACCGTGCCCTATATCGAGGCGAAGAATTCCTCGACCGTGTTCGAGCACGAGGCGACCACGTCGAAGATTTCCGAAGACATGCTGTTCTACTGCCGGCAGCGCGGGTTGTCGGCGGAGGAGGCGACCGCGCTTGTCGTCAACGGCTTCGTCAAGGATGTGCTGCAGCAGCTGCCGATGGAATTCGCGGTCGAGGCGCAGAAACTGATCTCGGTCTCGCTGGAAGGCTCGGTCGGATGAGCAGCGACAGCTGCTCAACCCCGCTCCAATGAGCGAAGGCGAGCCCAACCAGGCCATATGGATCAATCCGGAGCTTGTTTGAATGGCGCTGCTTGAAGTGAAGGATTTACGCGTCGAGATCGACGGCAGGGAAATTCTCAAAGGTCTCGACCTCGCCGTGAATGCCGGCGAGGTGCACGCCATCATGGGCCCGAACGGATCGGGCAAATCGACTCTCGCTTATGTGCTGGCCGGGAAGGAAGAGTACCGGCCGACGGCGGGCGAGGTGCGCTTCGATGGCCGGAACTTGTTCGAGATGGAGCCGGACGAACGCGCCGCCGCCGGCTTATTTCTCGCTTTTCAATATCCGCTGGAGATTCCCGGCGTCGCCAGCATGACCTTCCTGCGCACCGCGCTTAACGCGCAGCGCAAGAAGCGCGGCGAAGCCGAGCTATCCACGCCGGACTTCATCAAGAAAGTACGGGAAGCTTCCGGCAAGCTCGGCATCGATCAGGAAATGTTGCGCCGCGCGGTCAATGTCGGCTTTTCCGGGGGCGAGAAGAAGCGCAACGAGATTTTGCAGATGGCGCTCTTACAGCCGCGGCTGGCGGTGCTCGATGAGACCGATTCCGGGCTCGACATCGACGCGCTCAAGATCGTTGCCGGTGGCGTGAACGGTCTGCGTGCGCCCGGCCGCTCGTTCGTCGTCATCACCCACTATCAGCGGCTTCTCAACTACATCGTCCCGGACGTGGTGCACGTCCTCTCGCGCGGGCGCATAGTCAAGACCGGCGGCAAAGAGCTGGCGCTTGAGCTCGAAGCGCGCGGCTATGCCGAGTATCAGGAGGAGGTCCCGGCGTGAACGCCGAAGTCGCCGTAATCAAGACAGCAGCGGAGACCGCGCTGGCGCAAACTTTTGCGCAAGTGCGCGACCGGCTGCCCGGCGACGAAGCGATCGCGGCGCGGCGCAACGCGGCCTTTGACGTGTTCGCCAAACAGGGCCTGCCGCATCGGCGCATCGAGGAATGGAAATATACCGACCTGCGCGCGTTGATGCGCGACGCCAAGCCATTGGCGTCTCCGCCTGATGCGTCGGCCAAGGCGCGCGCCAAAGACGCCGGTCGCGTCCTGGGCGACGTCGATGGCCGGCGGCTGGTCTTTGTCGATGGCGCATTTGTGCCCGAACTATCGGACTTGCGAGAACTGGAAGCTGGTCTCGTCGTGGGTTCGCTGGCTCAGGCGCTGACCGACGGCGATCCTGTGGTTGCGGCGCGCCTGGGTAAGCTTGCGCCGGCCAACGATGCTGCCGTGGCGCTCAATACCGCTTTGATGGGCGACGGCGCGGTGATCCGCATCGCCAGCGGCGCCACTATCGAGCGGCCGCTGCAATTGCTGTTTGTTGCTTCCGACAAGCCTGCGGCGATGTTCACGCGTTCGCTGGTCACGATCGACCACGGCGCCCGCGTCATGCTGATCGAGAGCCACGAGGGTCCCGCCGCGGGCGATTATCAGGTCAATGCCGCGCTGGAATTGTTTGCCGGCGATGGCGCTCATGTCGACCACGTCAAAGTGATCGGCGAAGGGACCGAGGCGCTGCATGTTTCTACGCTGGCCGCGGCCATCGGTGCGCATGCGCGATTTAACACTTTCAGCTTCATCAGCGGTGGTGCTGTGGTGCGAAATCAGTTGTTTCTCAGGTTTGACGGCGAGGGCACCGTGGCCGGCATTCGCGGCGCTTCGTTGCTGAAGGACCGGCAGCACGCCGATACGACGCTGTTCGCCGATCATGTCGCGCGCGATTGCCAGAGCCGCGAAATGTTCAAATCCGTGCTCGACGACGAGGCGCATGGAGTTTTCCAGGGCCGCATAATCGTGCGCCGGCACGCGCAAAAAACCGACGCCAAAATGATGACGCAAGCGCTGCTATTGTCCGACCGCGCCGAGGCCGACAACAAGCCGGAACTGGAAATCTTCGCCGACGACGTGCAGTGCGGCCATGGCGCCACCGCGGGCGCGCTCGATGAAGAACTCAAATTTTACCTAATGGCGCGCGGCATTCCGCCGGTTGAAGCCGAGGCGATGCTGATCCAGGCGTTCCTCGGCGAGGCCATCGAAGGCATCGAACATGCAGGCTTGCGCGAGGCGCTGATCGAGAGCGTCGCGGCCTGGCTTGGAGCGCGCCGATAAACTGCGCTGCTGTCCTTGGCGAGCCGCTTCGCCGCCCGATTCAGGAACGGCAGATGTTGAGATCGAGAGATGGATCAGGCAACGAGCAGCAGCACCTATAACGTAAACCGCATCCGGGCGGATTTCCCGATCCTGGCGATGCAGGTCTATGGCAAGCCGCTTGTTTATCTCGACAACGCAGCTTCGGCGCAAAAGCCGCGCGTTGTGCTCGACCGGCTCAACGAGGTCTACACCACGCAATATGCCAATGTGCATCGCGGGCTGCATTTTCTTGCCAATGAGGCGACCGAGGCCTACGAGAATGCACGCGAAAAAGTCGCCGCCTTTCTCAACGCCAGGCGCAAAGAGGAGATTGTCTTCACGCGCAATGCCACCGAAGCGATCAACCTCGTCGCCTATACGTTCGGCCGCGAGCGCATCAAAGCCGGCGACGAGATCGTGCTTTCGATCATGGAGCATCACTCCAACATCGTGCCGTGGCACTTCCTGCGCGAGCGGCAGGGGGCCGTGATCAAGTGGGCGCCGGTCGACGACGAAGGCAACTTTCTGCTCGACGAGTTCGAGAAGCTGCTCACCCCGCGCACCAAGCTCGTGGCGATCACGCACATGTCGAACATGCTCGGCACCACCGTACCGGCGAAGGACGTGGTCCGGCTCACTCATGCGCGCGGCATACCGGTACTGTTCGACGGGGCGCAAGCCGCGGTGCATCTCGACGTCGACGTGCGCGAGCTTGATTGCGATTTTTACGCCTTCACCGGCCACAAGCTCTACGGGCCGACCGGCATCGGCGCGCTTTATGGCAAGTACGAGCATCTTGCCGCCATGTCGCCGTTCAACGGCGGCGGCGAGATGATCCGCGAAGTGTTCGAGGATCACATCACTTACGGTGACCCGCCGCACAAGTTCGAGGCCGGCACACCGTCGATCGTGCAGGCCATCGGGCTTGGCGTCGCAATCGATTATGTCACGTCCGTCGGCAAGCAGCGCATCCGCAGCCACGAGGCGGAGCTGGTGCGTTACGCCCACGAGCGGTTGCGCGAGATCAATTCGCTGCGCATTTTCGGCACCACCAAGGACAAGGGGCCGATCGTCTCGTTCGAACTCAAGGGCGCCCATCCCCACGACGTCGCCACGATCATCGACAGAGCTGGTGTCGCCGTGCGGGCCGGCACCCATTGCGTCATGCCGCTCCTCGCCCGGTTCGGCGTGACCGCGACCTGCCGCGCTTCGTTCGCCATGTACAACACCCGCGATGAGGTCGATTGCCTTGCGCAGGCGCTGCTCAAGGCGCAGAATCTGCTTGGATAAGGCGATGACCGAAGACACCAAAACCGAAGCAAAGACGGCTGATACGCCGGCCGCGGAGACAGCCTCCACGATTCCGCCGGAGGAAATGGCGCGGTTGACCGATGAGATCGTCGGCGCGCTGAAAACCGTTTACGATCCGGAAATCCCGGCCGACATTTATGAACTTGGCCTGATTTACAAGGTCGATATCGACGACGATCGTATGGTCAATATTGAAATGACGCTGACGACGCCGAATTGTCCCTCGGCGGCGGAATTGCCGGCACAAGTGGAAAACGCTGTTGCCGGCGTGCCGGGTGTCCGCGAAGCCAAGGTCAATATCGTGTGGGATCCGCCATGGGACCCAAGCCGCATGTCGGATGAGGCCCGTACCGCGCTCAACATGTGGTGATTGCGCGCGAAACCGGCACACACTACATAATTTGGTACGAGTCGTTGTGATGACGACTACAGGATTGAACACGCGGAGGAAGTGATAATGGCCGTCGCTCGGCCGAAACCTCAGGTGGTGCGGCTCACCGAAGCCGCGGCCGAACGTATCAAGGCGGTCATGGCCAAAGCCGACCGGCCGATTGCGGCCGTGCGGGTCGGCGTCAAGAACGGCGGTTGCGCCGGCATGTCCTACACCATGGAATATGCCGAGAAGATCAATCCGCTGGATGAAATCGTCGAAGACAAGGGCGTGCGCATCCTGATCGATCCCAAGGCGGTGTTGTTCCTGCTCGGCACCGAAATGGATTACAAAATCGACAAGCTGTCAGCGCAATTCGTATTCAACAATCCGAACCAGACTTCGGCCTGCGGTTGCGGCGAATCGGTCCAGCTTGAACCGGCGACCGGCGTGGCGCCCTAATCTACTCGTTCAAAATAAAGGTGCATAACGGACGCCGCAAAGCTGTCGTCCTTAAGAAATCAGACCTTCACCGGCCGCAACAGGAATGCCGGCAAATGGCTGGCATCCGAATCCTCGTGGCGCGAACGCGGGGAGGGCGGTGGCGTGCGGCGCACGCGTGAATCTTCGCTGCGCACGAGTGGACCCTTGCGTCCGGCATGATGATGGCCATGCGACCGCTCGGCGACACGATGTTGAGGCGGCAGCGGCGGGCCAGGCAGCTTTTCCATGACCGGAATAGGCTGCCCGATCAGCTTCTCGATTGCCGCGACCGCCTTGGTGTCATTGGCGCCCGCCACGATGGTGATTGCGGTGCCGCTGCGGCCGGCCCGTCCGGTGCGGCCGATCCGGTGCACGTAATCGTCGGGGTGAAACGGGACATCGAAGTTATAAATGTGGCTGACGTCCAGAATATCGAGTCCGCGCGCCGCGACATCGGAAGCGACCAGCAGCGTCACCTCGCCGTTGCGAAACTTTTCGAGCGCCGCCATGCGCGCGGGCTGATCCATGTCGCCGTGCAGCGCCTGGACCGAAAAGCCGTGACGCAGCAGCGAGCGGAACAGCGTGGCGACGTCGCGCTTGCGGTTGCAGAAAATGATCGCGTTTTTCAGGCCTTCGGCGGAACGGATCAGCCGGCGCAAAGTATCGCGTTTGTCGTGCGGTTCGCGGCCCGATTTGACGATGAGCTGTGTGGTCGTGGCGACGGTTGTTGCGGGCCGGGAGACCTCGACGCGGACCGGATTGTGCAGGAACTGCTCGGTGATGCGTCGAATCTCGGGCGGCATGGTCGCTGTGAAAAACAGGGTCTGCCGGGTGAAGGGGACCAGTTTGCAGATGCGCTCGATGTCGGGAATGAAGCCCATGTCGAGCATCCGGTCCGCTTCATCGATCACCAACAGCTCGACGCCGGTGAGCAAGAGGCGTCCGCGTTCGAAATGATCCAGTAAGCGACCTGGGGTCGCGATCAACACATCGACCCCGCGTGTGAGCTTCACATCTTGGTCGTCGAATGAAACGCCGCCGATCAGGAGCGCGACATTGAGCTTGTGGTTGGCACCGTACTTGGCGAAACTTTCCTCGACCTGCGCCGAGAGCTCGCGGGTTGGCTCGAGAATGAGTGTGCGCGGCATGCGGGCGCGGGCGCGCCCGCCTTCCAGCACGGTCAGCATCGGCAGCGTGAAAGCCGCCGTCTTGCCGGTGCCGGTTTGCGCAATTCCCAACACATCGCGACGTGCGAGCACGTGGGGAATTGCTTGTTCCTGGATCGGAGTGGGAGCCTTGTAACCAGCCGCAGCGACGGCGGAAACGACTTTTTCGGATAAGCCGAGATTAGAAAATGACATAAACCCTCAACGACCCCGGGCAGCACCTTTTCAGCTAAGGAGCGAAAATATGCGCCTGGCGATCGAATCTGCCCTATTGGCGTGCCCGCAACATAGGATCGATTGGCGCAATGTCAACCTGAAAGCCCAGTCCGCAGCGCAGCAAGTTAATCGAATTGCTTCACTTTTTC
>DASXJB010000171.1:0-2377 GCA_036497645.1 Xanthobacteraceae bacterium | reverse complement strand
GCGAAGCTCGTGGCTCATGTTGGCGAGGAACTGCGACTTGTGCTGGCTGGCTTCGGCCAGCTGGCGACTCTTGCCTTGAATGTCGCGCGCGGGTTTGCGCGCCGAGCGTCTCGAAGGATGGCCGCTGGCACGATCCCGCTTGTGGCCGTCCTTCGAGACGCGCGCAATCCTTCGAGGCGCGCGCCCAAGTGGGGCACGCGCGCCTCAGGATGACGCGCGCCCCTCGGGACGAGGTTGATTGATGCGGCGATATGATTCGAACCAAGGAAACGCTGACCTAGTCAAAGCCGCAGGCTTCAAGGCCGAGGGCGAATGACGGCGATGCGAGCGATTACCCGCTTGGATGCGCGGCCGGCGCCGCCACAACCTCGTGGTAACTCGGATCCCCCTGGAGGATGCCAACGTCCCTGGAGAACTGCGTCATGGTGCGGACCATCGCGGGCGAGATCGCGGCATCGTAATACGGCAGATCTTGCCGGATGAGATCGGTGATGAGCGTGGCTTCGGTGCTCGGAAAGAGGTTGCGGCCGACCTCGAAGGCAAGCTGCACATTGTCCTTGAGTGCGTTCTGCGTGTTGAGGATCGCACGCACCGCGGCAGCTGCTGCGTCCGGCGAGCGGGCGATGAGTGCGTCGGTCGCGGCGATCGCCGGCCAAGTGTAATCGAAGCAGGTCTTCGGCCCGTCCCCGCGGCGGACATCGAGCACGATGGTTCCGATCCCTCGCCGGACCGCGAGCTCGGCGCCCATGCCGTTCGCCCAAAAGCCATCGACCCTGCCATCCTCCAGCGCCTTGGCGGCCGTCACGCCGAAATTGATGCCTGCCCCATGCGCGCCGGGAATCGGCGCGATTCTGATGCCCGCGCGCTCAGCATTGATGCCGGCCTCGACGAGAAGCCGACGCAAGCCCATCGCGACCCAATGTGCGGCGCCGATGCTGCAGCCTTTCAGCGCCGCAAGATCGCCGCGGCCAATGCCAAGGTTGGCGCGCATCACCAGGAACCAGTACATGCCATGCGACTGGGCGCAGAGAAGCTTCACGCCGCGCCATTCGGGAAAACCGGCGACCAGCAGATGCGCCGAGCAGCCGATGAATTCGATGTTCCCCTGCCGCATCGCGCCGAGCGCGTTCTCCACGGGAACTATCATTTCCAACGTGACGTCCAGCCCTTCCCTCTTGAAAAACCCAAGCTCAACAGCTGCAATGGCCGGGAAATACGAATTCGAGATCAGGTCAGGGATCGCAAGCTTCATCGCGAACGCCTGACCTGAGTGCCGGCTACGCATCGAGCAAGGACAACGATATGAGCCCCCAAATCCCGGTCGTCAGCCTCGAGCCTGTCATCGGCGGGAAGGCGGGAGGAGACGAGACGGTTGCGCGCGATGTCAAAGCAGCGCTCGGGAGCTGGGGCGCTTTCGAGCTGGTGGATCACGGTGTTCCGCCAGCGACCACCGACGGCGCGTTCGCGGCTGCGGCCACCTTTTTCAAGCTTCCGTTCGAGACGCGGATGCAGATCAAGGTCGACAAGCACAACCGCGGCTATGTTCCCGTGCACCAGACGGTATATCCGGGCAATCTGCCGGACTTGAAGGAAAGTTTCAACATCGGCACGCCGCTTCCGGCCGACGATCCCGACGTGAAAGCAGGCAAGCCGCTGCACGCGGTCAACCGCTGGCCCGATCTTCCCGGTTTCCGGGCGGCGGTTGAAGGTTATTTCCAGGCCCTTACCACGCTGGGCGACCGCTTGCTCGGTCCGCTGGCGCTTTGCCTTGACCTCAAGCCGGCGGAATTACGTGCTCGCTATCGCAAACCGATTGCGTTCATGCGATTGTTCCACTACCCGCCGAACAGCAACGTAGCGCAGAACGAATACGGCGCCGCCGAGCACAAGGATTACGGCTTTCTGACCATCCTGGCGCAGGACGCGATCGGCGGACTTGAACTGCGCTCGCCTCAAGGCAAGCTGGTGCTGGCACCGCCGCGCCCGCACAGCTTCATCGTCAATGCCGGCGACATGCTGTCTGCTATCACAGCCGACGGCATCCGCTCGGCGCCGCACCGGGTCATCAACCGTGCCGGTATCGGGCGCTACTCGATTCCATTCTTCTACGATCCGGATTTCGACGCGCGGTTTGCCACCCTGCCGGATTTCAGCGCCGGCGAATTCTTGTTGGCTAAGTTCAACAAGTTTTACAAACATCGCAAGGAAGCAAGCGAGCCGACCGCTTGATGCGGCTTAGTAGATCGATTCCATGAAACCAATCGGATTAGGCGGATGGAGCTTAAACACACACAGACCTCATCCTGAGGAGGCGCGAAGCGCCGTCTCGAAGGATGGCCGCTGGCACGATCTCGCTTGTGGCCGTCCTTCGAGACGC
>DASXJB010000170.1:0-1999 GCA_036497645.1 Xanthobacteraceae bacterium | reverse complement strand
CTCTCGGCAAATAAACATTTTCTGCCAGCCATTCTGCCACTGCTAAGCATTCCGCAACGGAGTACGGGTTCTTGCTTTCTAACGGCCCAAATATGCGTAGGCTGATGACGGGATTGCGGGCGGCCAAAGTCTGGACTTGATCAAGCCGCGTGTGTGGAAAGTCAGCCGGGGCAAACCGCCTATTCTCATTCAAAGCAGCGAAGCGTGATGGCGAGTCGTCGATTTGCTCAATGAGATCATCTAATGGCATACCCAAACGACCGTAATAATTCGGCTGATTGGTAAGCATCTCCCGGTTGGTTATCGGTGGTGCGCTTCGAACGCGACGAGGAAATACTCTATCGTCAAGCCGGCAAATCAAACGCCGTACGCTAAAAACTAAATTGTCGAGCAAACAAAGGTCTTGGGGCTGATGGACTGTGAACCATGTAGACCATACCGGTTATCGGCATTGCCACGCACGTAGAAGTATTCGAAAACCTTACGAATTGGCAAGTCTCGGGCCGGGAAAAGACCTACGGAAGGTAATGATACTTTGGGTGGAAAAAATTCTCCAGCGAAACTGGCGACGGCGTCGTGGAGACGTACAATATTGTGGGAGTATTCACGAGAGTTTTTGCCAAGGCGCGTGTCGCGTATTGCCGATCTATCATTAAACAACAGCACAGCCTTGAAATATTTTTCGAGCGCGTGAACAGCTAGTGGTACGACGCAATCATAGGATTCCATATTGGTGTGGTGTGTGCGATAATGCGCGATGCGCGAAGGGATCAGCATCGAAGTGAGTGCCGCGGATCGCGAGCGATTGGCAGCGGTGGTGGCGGATCGCAACAGCCGGCAAAAGCATGTGTGGCGGGCGCGGATCATTCTGGCGACAGCGGAAGGCTGCGGCACCGCCGAGATCATGCGCCGCGCCGGGGTGTCGAAGCCCTGCGTGTGGCGTTGGCAGGAGCGGTTCATGCGCGAGGGTGTGACCGGCCTGCTCCATGACAAGACGCGAAAACCCGGTCTGCCGCCATTGCCATCGGCGCTGGTCGACCGTGTCGTCGAGCTGACATTGGCCGAGCCGCCAGGCGAGACAACCCACTGGACCGGCCGGGCGATGGCGGCGGCGAGCGGCGTCTCGTTGCGCTCGGTGCAGCGGATCTGGGCGGCGCATGGTCTGCAGCCGCACCGAGTGCGGCGCTTCAAGCTGTCGCAGGATCCGGCGTTTGCCGCCAAGCTGCGCGACGTGGTCGGGCTCTATCTCGACCCGCCCGCCCACAGTCTGGTGCTGTCGGTCGACGAGAAGTCGCAAATCCAGGCGCTCGACCGCACTCAGCCTGGCCTGCCGCTGAAAAAGGACCGGGCCGGAACGATGACCCACGATTACATCCGCAACGGCACGACGACGCTGTTTGCGGCGCTCAATGTCCTCGACGGCACCGTCATCGGCCAGTGTATGGCGCGCCATCGCCACCAGGAATTTATCCGCTTCCTCAATCGGGTTGAGGCCGTTGTCCCGGCTGGCAAGCTCGTCCATGCCATCCTCGACAATTACGCCGTCCACAAGCATCCCAAGGTGCGCGCTTGGCTTGCTCGCCATCCGCGCTGGACCTTTCATTTCACCCCGACCTCGTGCTCTTGGGCCAATGCGGTCGAAGGCTTTTTCGCTACCCTGACCCGCCGGCGATTGCAACGCGGCGTCTTCCACTCGCTCGTCGACCTGCAGGCCGCGATCAATCGCTATCTCGGCGAGCACAACCGCAAACCCAAACCCTTCATGTGGACCGCAGACCCCGACCGCATCATCGAAAAAGTCAACCGTGGGCACCAAGCGATCGCGTCACACCACTAGGCACGCCCGGTTGCGCCACGGGCGACATTCATGTCTACGGCGATGCGTTCAATTACCGCTTCTTCACACGATCCGTCAGACCAAACCTGCAACTGATCGAAATCCCGCGGGGAGCAGCCGCGGACCTCGGCAATGAGCCCGCCACCACGTCCTGCCCGATCG
>DASXJB010000169.1:0-3998 GCA_036497645.1 Xanthobacteraceae bacterium | reverse complement strand
ATTCTTTGAGGATGTCGTTCTGAATCGTGCCGGCGAGCTTTTGCGGCGGCACGCCTTGCTCTTCGGCGGCAACGATATAGAGCGCAAGCACCGGCAATACCGCGCCGTTCATTGTCATCGACACCGACATCTGATCGAGCGAAATGCCGGCAAACAGCGTGCGCATGTCGTAGATCGAATCGATCGCCACGCCGGCCATGCCGACGTCGCCGGCAACACGCGGATGATCGCTGTCATAGCCACGATGGGTAGCGAGATCGAACGCGATCGACAGGCCTTTCTGGCCGGCGGCAATATTGCGCCGGTAGAAGGCATTTGAATCTTCCGCGGTCGAAAAGCCAGCATATTGCCGGATCGTCCATGGCTGCGTGACATACATGGTCGGGTAGGGGCCACGCAGATAAGGCGGGATGCCGGGAAAGCCGTCGAGACCGATGAGCTCTTCGAGATCGCCGGCGGCATAGGCGGATTTCACCGCAATGCCCTCGGGCGTGAGCCAAGGCGCGCCGCCGGCGGATGCCGGAACTGGCGCATCTGCGAATGCCATGTTTGTGAAGTCCGGAATTCGGGTCATGCGCAGCGCTAAGGTTCAGTGATCCTTTTGTTAAAGAATATCGTAAGCCGCATTCAGTGTCGCTAGGGCGTCGGAACCTTCATCAATGAACGTTTGCACGCCGGCGGCGCGCAGCATGTCCTCCTGCGCGGCAACCCGCCCCGTCAAATAGATGTGGCGAGCGCCACTTCGTTTGATCGCCGCTGCAGCCGACGCCAATTCCTGCTCGGAAGCCTTGCCCGACGGACAGAGACAGGCGATCGCGGCCTGTGCGGCGCGATAGTCGGAAGAAACCCCGATGACAGCTTCAATGCCGCCGGTCTCGAAAAAATTCTTGGCAAAGTTTACGCGCGCCGTGAATTCCGCTGGCGCGCCAAGCGTGGCGAGGAAAACTTTCGGCCGCGCCCCGGTTGCTGCGAGAATCCGATCGGATTTGTCGCGCAACGCCTCGAATGGCTCGGCGAGCCGCAGTCGCGGCAGTGAAGATGCGGTTACGCTTGAGGGTTCGTCGCTCGCCGCGGCATGCGGCGCCACGGCAAGTACGGCGGGTGGCGTTTCGGCGATATCGGGATAGGCATTGGTGCCGGTCAAAATCTCCTTTCCACGCGCCAGCGCTTGTTGGCGCGCCGCTCGCACCGCGGCGACGTTTCGCTGCACGAGCCCGCTTTCCAGCGACGGCCATGCGCCGCCAGCGCGTTCGATCTCCTGAAATTGCGCCCACGCGGCAAGACAAAGCTGCTCGGTCAGAGCTTCGAAGGCGCCGGATCCCGCCACCGGATCGGCAACCCGCGCCAAGTTGGACTCGTGCAACAGCACGAGCTGCATGTTGCGGGCGACGCGGCGCGCAAAGTCATCCGGCAAACCAAGCGTCGCGGTATGCGGTAGAACGGTGATTGCATCGGCGCCGCCAAGCCCGGCCGCGGCGACGGCGATCGTCGACCGCAATATGTTGCCGTAGGCATCGCGGCGCGTGAGCATCCGCCACGCGGTTTCGGCGGTCACAATCGCCGGTTTCGCCAAAAGCCCCGCGGCTCCCGCGACGCGCGCCCACAATTTTCGCATTGCGCGAAATTTAGCCGCGGTCAGAAACTGATCGGCGTCCGCGCTGAGCCGGAAATAGATCGCGTCATAGCCGGCTTGCAGCGCCATGCCGCTGTGTTCGAGCGCACGCAAATAGGTCACCGCGCTGGCGAGTGCAAAAGCAAGTTCCTGCGCTTCCGACCCGCCGGCATTATGGATCACGCGCCCGTCGGCGACCGCGAACGGTCCGCGAAACCCATCGCCGGCCAATGCGGCGATCGTTGCGGCAAAGGTCGGCGCGAGTTCTTGCCAGCCTTGCGCGCTGCGCCCCGCCGCGGCGAAACCGCCGATTGGATTGATGCTAAACCGCAGATCGATCGCACTTGGAGCAATCCCGCGATTCTTGATCTGCGTCGCGACTTCGCGGGCCATGCCGCGCGTCGCCGGACTTAAGTTCAAGTCCAGAACTATACCGCGAGGATCGATGCCCTCGAGCACGCGTGCAAGCCCGGCCGAATTCGCCTCAAGCCCAAAACCATTGGCGCTGACTGATCCGGCAAAAACCAGCACCAAGCCAGTCGCGCCGCCGTCCAGGTCCTCGCGCGCCTGAACGTTCGCCGCCGCCGGATCGGGATGATCGACCCGTTGCATGACGGCCCATGCGGTACCGCCCGGGCGGCCAGCGATGATGCTTGCTTCACGCCTGGATGAATAAAGCGGCTCGATGGTCAGCCCGTCATAGGTCCGGCTCTTGAGCCGCTCGAACGAGCCGCCCTTGAGCACGGCGTCGACAAGCTTGCGCCAATCCGCCTCGGTGGCGGACGGGAAATCGCCCGCCAAAAGGGGAGCTTCAGAGTTCGCCATGCCGGCAAAATGCCACGCAAGAGCGCTGTGGCCAACCGGCGACGTGGCCGTGCTTATCTATTGGCGGGCTGGCCGACCGGCGGCAGCTTCGCGATGCCGCTGACATCGAGGGCGGCAAGCGCATCGCCGATCCGCTGTCCAGCGACGACCCGATCGGGGGCAATCTCGGCGAGCGGCAACAGAACAAAAGCACGCTCGAACAGATGCGGGTGCGGCAGCGTCAAATCCGGTTCGCGCAACACGACGTCGTCATAAGCCAAAATGTCGATGTCGATGGGCCGCGGGCCCCACCGCCGTTCGCTCGCCCGGTCGCGGCCGAGCGCGCGTTCGACGTTCTGCACGCGTCCGAGCAGCGCGTGCGGCTCGAGCGAGGTCGCCACAATGATCACGGCATTGGTGAATGCCGGCTGGTCCGTAACGCCCCAAGGTGGCGTGCGGTAATCGGACGAACGCGCAACGAGCCGTATGGCGCCATCGCCGCATAGCATTGCGATGGCGCGTTCGAATGTGGCGCGAACGTTGCCGATATTGCCGCCGAGCGCGAGCAAGGCCTCGGCCGAGGATTGGTTCATGATTTGCGGCTGCGGGCGCGTTCAATCGTCACGCCGACATCCTCGAACGTCGCCGCGACCGGCGCGTGCGGCTTGTGCACCGTGACACGCACGCCGCGCACTTGCGGACAGCGCGCCAGCACGGCGTCGGCGACCGCGCCGGCGGCCGCTTCCACCAGGCGATAGCGGCGGCCGCAGAACGCCTCGCCGACGGTCTTGATGACGAAATCGTAGGAAACCGTGTCTTTCAGCTTGTCGGTCCGCGACGCATTGCCAAGCTCGAGGTCGAGTTGCAGATCAACATAAAAAGTCTGCCCGACCTTGGCTTCGTGCTGCATCACGCCGTGATATGCGTGGAGCGCCAGTCCTTTGAGAAAAATCGTGTCGCTCATCGTGCCCGCCTGATCGCGGCGGCCACCGCAAGTGCCTGGACCGTCGCCGCAACATCGTGCGCGCGGATGATTGCCGCGCCGCTTTCGGCAGCGATCAGATGCGCGGCCAGCGATCCGCCCAGCCGCTCGTTCGGTTCGGCGGGCACGATCGCGTTGATAAAGCGCTTGCGCGAAGCCCCGACCAAAATCGGCAGATTAAATCCGCGCCAGGCGCCAAGCTGCGCAATGCAGGCAAGGCTCTGCTCCGGCGTCTTGCCGAAGCCGATCCCCGGATCGAGCACGATCTGCTCGCGGGCGATGCCGGCCTGCCACGCGATTTCGAGCGAATGCGAGAAGAATTCGGTGACCGCGGCAATGATGTCGATTGCCGGGTCGGCTTTCTCGCGGTTATGCATGACAATGATCGGAGCGCCATGATCGGCGATGACGCGCGCCATGTCGGGGTCGCGCTGCAATCCCCAGACATCGTTGACGATAGCGGCCCCGGTTTCGAGCGCCCAGGCAGCGACCGGCGCTTTCATCGTATCGATTGAAACCGGCACGCCCAGCCCGATGATTGCCGGCAGCACTGCGGCGAGGCGGTGGCGCTCCTCGTCGAGCGAAACCGGGGCGGCGCCG
>DASXJB010000168.1:0-7461 GCA_036497645.1 Xanthobacteraceae bacterium | reverse complement strand
ACAAGAATTGGGGACGATTTCCGCCCTATCGCGAGTTTGGCTATGCCGCCGCGGCCAATGCCGCGCTCGATTTTGCGCTTGGCAGTTTTGGCGCCGGAACCGGCGCGACGACGGTGAACTACAAAGGCGGGCTCGGCTCGGCGTCCGCACAGACGGCGGACGGCATAACAATCGGCGCTCTCGCTGCCGTCAATGCCGTCGGCAGCGTGGTGATCGGCAGCGGGCCGTGGTTCTGGGCGGCGCCATTTGAAGTTGACGGCGAATTCGGCGGCCGCGGGTTGCCGCCGCACGTTTCGCCGCAAATGCTTGAACCCGTCATAAAAGGCGTGCCCGGCGCGAATACGACGCTGGTCGTGGTGGCGACCGACGCGATTTTGACCAAGGCGCAGGCCAATCGCATTGCGGTTATGGCGCAGACCGGCATGTCGCGAGCGATCTATCCGGTGCACAGCCCGCTTGACGGTGACGCCCTCTTCGCGGCCGCGACGGGGCTTCGGCCGCTGGCCGACCCGGTATTCGCTCTGACACAGCTTGGAACGCTTGCCGCCAATGTGGTGACACGCGCCATCGCCCGTGGCGTTTTTGCGGCAAAAGCTGTTCCAGGAGACCCGCTGCCAAGCTGGAAAGATAAATTCGGCCGTTGACCGACAAAGTAAGCAGGCAAAAACAGCGAATTACCCGTTTATCCGTCGTGGAAACCACAAAGGCGATCTTTCAACCATTCACTTGCGGTTTTCATTGACTTGCTGGCCAATTGCGCCTTCACTTTAGGCAAGCTTGACAAGAACACAGCGGAGGGCGCGATGCGCGTCGTGGTGATTGTCTTTGCGGCTTTGATGACATTGGGACTTGCAGCGTTCGGCGTCGTCGCGGCGCAACGCGCTGCCGGACCCGACTCACTCATCGCACTCGCCGTCCACGTGATCTCGCCCGGACAAACCGGCAGCACGGCGACGCCGCCCAGCCAACCTGTTGCGGCCCAAGCAGCTCGGCCAACCACACCGGTGGTTCAGGTTGCGCAAACAACTACCGCTGCCCAGCCGAATGCGCCCGCGCCAACCTCGCTTGCTCAGAACGCGACGGCAGCGCCAACACCGGCGCCCTCGCCGACCCCTCCAGCCGCCAAAGCCATTCCAGCTTGCGATAATCCCGACGCCATCGGTCTCTCGCGCGTCGTCGAAATCGACACGACCGGTGGCCCCGCATTCGGGACCGAGCACTTCAAGCAGTACGACTTCCTGCGCGACAAAGAGGTCGTGCTGACCTTCGACGACGGCCCTTGGCCCGAAAACACGCCGATGGTGCTCAAGGCGCTCAAGGACAATTGTATCAAGGCGACGTTCTTTGAGATCGGCCAACACGCCACCTGGCGGCCCGATATATCCCGAGATGTAGCCGCGGCCGGAATGACCGTCGGCAATCACACTTGGTCGCACAAAGATCTCGCCAAGAATCCCTATGCCAAAGACATCGAACTCGCCAAGCAAGAGATCGAGATGGGCGTGAGCGCGGTGCACACGGCAGTCGGGGGACCGACCGCACCGTTCTTCCGCTTTCCCGATCTGCAGCAGCCGCCTGAATTGATGACTTATTTGGGCACGCGCAACATCGCCATCTTCTCGACCGACATCGACACGTTCGATTTCAAGCTGCGCAAACCGGATGACGTCATCAAGTCGGCGATGACGAAGCTCGCCAAGAACGGCAAGGGCATCCTGTTGATGCACGATTTCCAGCACAACACGGCGGAGGCACTGCCCGAACTTCTGCGTCAGCTCAAGGCCGGCGGCTATAAGATCGTGCACATGGTGCCGAAGGATTCGATCACCACGCTGCCGAAATATGACGACATGGTCAGGGCGCAGGACAAATACTCGGCCAGCAACAATACGCGTCCGCAATCGAGCGTCGTCAAAACGATCAACGAGTAAAGCGTTCCGCGCTATAGGGCGCGGGATCGCAGAACGTCGTTGTGTCCGTCATCATCTCGGCGATGAGCCGTCCGGTGGCCGGACCAAGCGTCAAGCCCCAATGACCGTGGCCGTAGGCGAGCCATAGGCCGCGCTGTCCTGGTGCGCGCCCGATGACCGGGCGCGAGTCGGCAAAGCAGGGACGCGCGCCCATCCAGGGCTGCGCCTCGGCCGGCTCACCAAGAGCAAACAAATTCCGCGCCGCCGGCAGCAAGCGATCGAATTGCACCGGCGTTGGCGGCGCATCGCGCGGGGCAAATTCCGCGCCTGTGGTGATGCGGATGCCTTGCTCCATCGGCGTAATGCAATAGCCGTTTTCGGCATCGAGCACCGGCCGGCTCAACGCGGCATTGCCGCTGGGCCGGAAGTGACGGTGATAGCCGCGTTTGACCGCGAGCGGCAGCTTGACGCCAAGCGGATCGAGCAGATCCGGCGCCCATGGCCCCAGCGCCACGACGGCATCGCCGGCGTCGACCGGACCGGCAGTCGTATCCACTCTCCAGCGCGCATCGACCCGATGCAGTGAACGGGCGTCGCCGGAGAAGCTGAGCCCACCAAGCGCGGTGAAGCACGCCGCATAAGCGCGCGTCACCGCCAGCGGGTTATTTACACTGACAGCCCCGGTCCAGTGCACGGCGTGGCGGAACACCGGCGCAAGGGAGGGTTCGAGTGCGCGCGCTCCGTCAAGGTCGAGCGTCACGTTGGCGATGCCGAAATCCTTGGCCAGCTGGAGCTCTCGCTGCTGCGCCGCAAATCCGCGCTCGCTCCGATAAAGCTTGAGCCAGCCCGTGCGGCGGAAATATCGCTCCGCGCCAGCTTCGGTGCTCAGCGCTTCGTGCTCGGCGACCGCGCGTGCCATGAACGGACGCATCAGCCGAGCCGTTTCAATGAGGCGGGAGGGCTGTGAAGCCGCATAGAATGCCGCCAGCCAAGGCGCGATCTTTGGCAAAAACGAGAAATGATAGTTGGCCTGGGGCGAGCGCTTGAGCACGACCCGCAGGCGTTCCCCCCAATCCGAGGGAAATGCCGGGGGAAAGATCGTATTGCCCTCGATCACACCCGCATTGCCATACGAGGTCCCCTCCCCCACCCCGCCGCGATCGATCAGCGCAACCGCCAAACCGCGCTTGGCGAGGTGAACGGCAATCGAGGTGCCGACGATCCCGGCTCCAAGGACAATGACATCGGTGCGCGCCACGGAACCTCCGCTGCTTTCCGAAAACCTTGCCGCAGCCCCAGTCGAGCCGGCAAGGGTCGCAAATGGCGGTCTGCCAAGCACCCGACGCGTTGCTCGGCCGGGAATGGCGTGTTACGCGAACGCATAAGCTTGGGAGAACCCCATGCCTCGTCCGCTCGTCATCGCGCCGTCGATCCTAGCCGCCGATTTCGCAAAACTCGGTGACGAAGTGCGCGCGGTCGATGCCGCCGGCGCCGATTGGATCCATGTCGATGTCATGGACGGCCATTTTGTCCCCAACATTTCCATCGGACCCGACATCGTTCGCGCGATCCGTCCGTGCACCAGAAAGACGCTCGACGTCCATCTGATGATCGCGCCGTGCGATCCTTACCTCGAAGCCTTCGCCAAGGCCGGAGCCGACATCATTACGGTGCACGTCGAGGCTGGGCCGCATATTCACCGTTCCCTCCAAGCAATCCGCGCGCTCGGCAAAAAGGTCGGCGTCACTATGAATCCGGGTACGCCCGAAACTTCAATCGAGCACGTCATCGATCTGGTCGATCTTATTCTGGTGATGTCGGTCAATCCCGGCTTCGGCGGCCAGAAGTTCATTCCCGATGCGCTTGGCAAACTCCGCAATGTGCGCGCGCTCGTCGGTGCGCGGCCAATCGATATCGAGATCGACGGCGGGATTACCGCTGAAATCGCGCCCGAAGCGGCGCGGGCCGGCGCCAATGTTTTCGTCGCCGGCTCAGCGGTGTTCAAGGACCGCACTCCGGAATCCTATCACGCCAATATTGGCGCGATTCGCAACGCGGCGGCGCTGATCCGTGGTGAGGCCGCGTGACCATCCCTCGCTACACGCGGCCGCAGATGGCGGCGATCTGGTCCCCGGAGACGCGGTTTCGCATCTGGTTCGAAATCGAAGCCCACGCCGCCGACGCCATGGCCGAGCTCGGCTTGATCCCGAAAGAGGCCGCAAAAACTATCTGGGAAAAAGGCAAAGCGGCCAAATTCGATATCGCGCGCATCGACGCGATCGAACGCGAGGTCAAGCACGACGTCGTTGCTTTTCTCACGCACCTCGCCGAGATCGTGGGGCAGCAAGCGCGCTTCGTCCACCAGGGCATGACGTCCTCCGACATCCTGGATACGTGCTTTAACGTTCAACTGGTACGCGCCGCCGATCTGCTTATCGCCGATGTCGATACACTTCTGGCAGCGCTCGAACGGCGCGCGCGGGAATACAAATTCACGCCGACCATCGGCCGCTCGCATGGCATTCACGCCGAGCCGACCACGTTCGGGCTCAAGCTTGCGTTCGCTTTTGCGGAATTCGCGCGCGCACGCAAACGTCTGGAATCGGCGCGCACCGAAGTGGCGACCGCCGCGATCTCCGGCGCGGTCGGCACATTCGCGCAGGTCGATCCACGGGTTGAAACCTATGTGGCGGAAAAAATGGGCCTCGCGGTCGAACCGATTTCAACGCAGATCATTCCGCGCGACCGGCATGCGATGTATTTTGCGACGCTTGCGGTGGTTGCCGCTTCATGCGAGCGATTAGCGACCGAAATCCGTCACCTGCAGCGCACCGAAGTCCTGGAAGCCGAGGAGTTTTTCTCCGAAGGCCAAAAGGGCTCCTCGTCTATGCCGCACAAGCGCAATCCGGTCTTGTCGGAGAACGTAGTCGGTCTTGCGCGCATGGTGCGCGCCTATGTGGTGCCGGCTCTAGAAAACGTCACGTTGTGGCACGAGCGCGACATTTCGCATTCGTCGGTGGAACGCATGATCGGACCAGACGCCACCGTCACGCTCGATTTCATGCTCGCGCGGCTCGCCGGCATCGTCGACAAGCTCATCGTCTATCCGGAAAACATGCAAAAGAATCTCGACCGTCTGGGCGGGCTTGTCCATTCCCAGCGCGTGCTGGTGGCGCTCACGCAAAAGGGCGTGACCCGAGAAGACGCGTATCGCCTGGTGCAGCGCAACGCCATGAAAGCATGGGCCGGCGAAGGCGATCTCCTCTCGCTCCTCAAAGCCGACAAAGACGTGCGCAAGCATCTCAGTGAAACGGAGCTTGCCGATAAATTCGATCTCAATTTCCACTTCGTGCATGTCGACACCATTTTCCGCCGTGTTTTCGGCCGGGCCTGAGCGGGAGCCGATGGGGGCACGTCCGACGATCCTGGTGTTTGATTCGGGCCTAGGCGGCCTCACCGTTTATCGCGAGATTGCAGCCGTGCGTCCCGACGCCAATTTTGTTTATCTCGCCGATGACGCCGCATTTCCGTACGGCGCCCTGGCAGAACCAGCTCTGATCGCACGGCTCGTTGCGCTTCTCGGCGAAGCGATCGCGATCCACAAGCCTGATCTCGTCGTGATCGCCTGTAACACCGCCTCGACCATCGCGCTGCCACAGCTGCGCAAAAAGTTTGCGGTTCCTTTCGTCGGCACGGTGCCTGCGATCAAGCCTGCCTGCGCCGCCTCGCGGACGCGGCGCGTTGCGGTGCTCGGCACCGAAGCGACCGTGAAACGCGAATACACGCGCGCACTCATTCGCGACCATGGCCAAGGCTGCGACGTCGATCTGGTAGGCGCCAAACAACTTGCGGCTTACGCGGAAGCGGAGCTCCACGGCCAGCCGGTCAGCGATGCAGCATTGCTGGCGGAGATCGGCCCCTGCTTTCGCGACGACAGCAACCGCACGGACACGGTGGTGCTTGCCTGCACGCACTATCCGTTGCTGATCGCGCGTCTGGAGCAGATTGCGCCGTGGCCGGTCAACTTTATTGATCCCGCGCCGGCGATTGCGCGCCGGGTGGCGAATCTTCTCGAGAGCGTGGCCATCATTGCGGCGAAGGGTACGACGCACGCGATCTTTACTTCGGGCACCGCGCCGGCGGCGATTCTCGCACGCTTTGGCATGCGGGCGGATCAGCGGGTTTACTCGATTACGCCTTAGCCAGCGCGGTTTGACAGGCTGCGGCTTTCGCCTTAGAAACCCGGCACTTCGCGGGCCCGACGGGCCCGCGCGGTGTTTCGCGACCCGCGGTTTGGGCCGGCGCTTCGGCCTCAAACCTGTCGGTTCCGGGCATAGGCCCGAAACAGAGGAGGGCGCGATCCTCAGCACGCGGCGCGACTCCGCAGGACGAACGTCTCTTTGGAGAAGATCGCGCCGGGATCGATACGGACAGCGAGGACGCGATGACCAAGCGCCACGAGGCGAAGTACAAGATCGACCGGCGGATGGGCCAAAATATCTGGGGCCGGCCGAAGTCACCAATCAACAAACGCGAATACGGGCCCGGCCAGCACGGTCAGCGCCGCAAAGGCAAGCTGTCCGATTACGGCGTGCAATTGCGCGCCAAGCAGAAGCTGAAAGGTTACTACGCCAATATGTCGGAACGGCACTTTCGCGGCATCTATGACGAGGCGCGGCGATTGAAGGGCGATACCGGTGCGCACATGATCGGGCTTCTGGAACGCCGGCTCGATACTGTTATCTATCGCGCGAAATTCGTTCCTACCGTTTTTGCCGCCCGGCAGTTCATCAGCCACGGCCACATCAAGGTGAACGGAAAGCGTGTCACCATTGCAAGCTTCCGCGTCAAAGTCGGTGACCTCATAGAGGTCAAGGAAAAATCAAAGCAGCTTGCGCTCGTGGTGGAGGCCAACGCGCTGGCCGAGCGCGACGTGCCTGACTACATCGAGGTCGATCACTCGAAGATGACCGCAAAACTCAGCCGCATCCCGGCATTCGGCGAGGTTCCCTATCCGGTCATGATGGAGCCGCACCTCGTCGTGGAATATTATTCGCGCTAACGCGCGCGGTGAAACGATCGCACGCGGATTCGCCTTCTTCGCCGAATCGCCTTCAGCGAGTCGCGCTGTACTTATCCCCAGGCGCTTGCTGGTCGATATGCCGGTAATTGCGAGCGAATCGCGCGTGCGCACGCCGAACTTTTCCGGTCATGCTTGAAAAGCTGCCTATTTTAGTTACGCTGATGGCGCAAATTGTCGCAACTTCGCGTGCGTAGCAGTGCGTAACGGCTGGGGCTTCCTAACGAATTTCAAGGGAGAACGCACATGGACGCGTTACAACGAATCAAGGGGTGGATCGGGTCGCTGACCGAAATTGGGCTGATGCTGCTGGCGCTGGCGATCGTCGCGGCGCTTCTGGTCGGCGCCAACTTGCCGTTCTTTGGCAATGTCACCAACAACATCATGGCGTTGGTGAAGGGTTTAGGCGACGCCGGACTCGTGGGACTGATCACGCTTGGCGTGATTCTTTGGCTGTTTTCGGGACGGAAA